>NZ_JAHBAY010000021.1 GCF_018499875.1 Kineosporia corallincola
CGCTTGGACCATCCGATTTTCCCGAGCGAATCTTCGCGGCCCAACCCATCAGGGTTAGACCTCAGAAGAAGTTCGAGGGAAGTTGAGCTCGGGACCGGCCGCTTTCGCGTCCGTGCCTCCCTCGCTGCCAACACGTAGAACTTTACGGATGGCCCACCGGCAGGTCAAATCCATATGACATCCCTGCGGCCATCCGCGTGTCGACGCCCCCAAAAGGGTTACAGCGGCACAGCGTTCAGGCTTTGCGGAGCACCGGGACGCCGAGCGCGACCGGACGGGGGCCGGCCTGCGCACCCGTGGTCAGACCAGGACCGCAGGCATCCACCTGCCGCCGCTCCCAGGCGTCACCCGCCTGGCTGCGCCGGACGGAGTACGCGGCACCCGAGTCGTCGGCGACCAGGTGGTGAGGCGCCCCGTAGGAGACGCGCACCGAGGCGAAGTCGCCGGGCCGTGGGGACGGCGCACCCTCCGGCACGCTGAAGTGGACCAGCCGGTTGTCGGGAGCACGGCCGGACAGGCGGGTCGTCTCGTCGTCCTTACGCCCCTGGTTCTCGGTGACCAGGAGCTCGAGCACCTGACCTTCCAGCTTGCGGTTCTCCTGCCAGGAGATCTCCTCCTGGAGCCGCAGCAGCCGCTCGTAGCGCTCCTGCACGACCTTCTTCGGGAGCTGGTCGGGCAGCGTGGCCGCGGGCGTGCCCGGGCGCTGGGAGTACTGGAAGGTGAAGGCCTGGGCGAACCGGGCCTGCTCGACCACGTCGAGGGTGCCCTGGAAGTCCTCCTCGGTCTCCCCCGGGAAGCCGACGATGATGTCCGTCGAGATCGCCGCGTGCGGGATCTGCTCCCGCACCCGCTCCAGGATGCCCAGGAACTTCTTGGACCGGTACGACCGGCGCATCTCCTTGAGCACCCGGTCCGACCCGGACTGGAGCGGCATGTGCAGCTGCGGCATCACGTTGGGCGTGGCGGCCATCGCGTCGATCACGTCGTCGGTGAACGCGGCCGGGTGCGGGCTGGTGAAGCGCACCCGCTCCAGGCCCTCGATCGAGCCGCAGGCCCGCAGCAGCGAGGCGAACGCGCCGCGGTCGCCGAACTCGACGCCGTAGGTGTTGACGTTCTGGCCGAGCAGGGTCACCTCGACCACTCCCTCGGCGACCAGCGCCTCGACCTCGGCGAGGATCTCGCCCGGACGCCGGTCGCGCTCCTTGCCGCGCAGCGAGGGGACGATGCAGAACGTGCAGGTGTTGTTGCAGCCCACGCTGATCGACACCCAGGCCGCCGCGGCGGACTCGCGCCGGGTGGGCAGGGTGGACGGGAAGACCTCGAGCGACTCCAGGATCTCGACCTGGGCGGACTCGTTGTGGCGGGCCCGCTCGAGCAGGACCGGCAGCGACCCGATGTTGTGGGTGCCGAACACGACATCGACCCAGGGGGCCTTCTTGACGATCGTGTCGCGGTCTTTCTGGGCCAGGCAGCCACCGACCGCGATCTGCATGCCGGGCTTGCCGGCCTTCACCGGGGCGAGCTGCCCGAGGTTGCCGTAGAGCTTGTTGTCGGCGTTCTCGCGGACCGCGCAGGTGTTGAAGACGACCAGGTCGGCGCCCTCTCCCCCGGGGTCGGCGGGCACGTAGCCCGCGGCGTCGAGAAGGCCCGACAGGCGCTCCGAGTCATGCACATTCATCTGGCAGCCGAAGGTGCGCACCTCGTAGGTGCGGTGACCAGGCGCGTCATCCGTCGTCGTCATAGCAGGTCAACTCTACGACGCCGGACACACCGGACGGCGCCACCGGTCACCCGGACATCCGGTCCGGACGGGGAGAAAGTGCATCTTCACGCGGGCAAGTGTTTCGGGATGGTTGCAAGTTGGGATAGCGACGCGAAGTTCAGGCATGGTGGACGGATGCGTCACACCAGGGCACTCGTACTCGCGGTGCTCCTGGTGCTGCCCCTGACCTGCTCGGCCGGCAGCTCCGGGGAGATGAGCGGGGAGTCCGCCTCCGGCCGGATCGTGATCACCGCCGGAACCACCGCAGGCGTGTACTACGCCTGGGCGCTGGCCCTGAAGGAGCAGCTGGAGGCCACCTCGTCGCTGGAGGTCGAGGTGCTGCCCTCGTCGGGGAGCATCGAGAACCTGGCCCGGCTGACGGCGGGCACGGCCGACCTGGCGGTGAGCGCGGGCGACGCCGCGGAGACCCGTAACGGGCGGGGCTCGGCGGACGACGAGAGCAGCGACGTGCCGTTGCGGGCGATCGCCCGGATCTACGACGACTATTACCACGTGATCGTGCCGGCCGGCTCGACGCTCCACTCGCTGTCCGATCTGGCCGGGCACCGGGTGGCGATCGGCGATCCCGGGTCGGGCACCGCGCTGATCGCGCGGCGCCTGCTGTCGCTGGCCGGAATCACCGTGCAGGAGAAGGAACTCGGCATCGTCGACGGCCTGGACGCGCTGAAGGCCGGCACGGTGGACGCGGTGTTCTGGTCGGGGGGCGTGCCCACCACCGCGGTACAGGCCACCTCCGAGCAGATCCCGCTGCGCCTGATCGGGCTCGGTGACCTGGCCCGCGAGATGCGCTTCACCTACGGCTCGGTGTACCGGCCCGCGGCGATCCCGGCCGGGCGCTACGGCGGCAACGAGCAGGTGGACACGATGGCGCTGGCCAACCTGCTGGTCACCCGGGCCGACGCGGACGACGAGATGGTGTCCACGGTGATCTCGACGATCTTCGACCGGCGCTCGGCCATCGCCAGGGACGTGCCCGCCGCGAACCAGACCGACCTGCGCTCGGCCATCCTCACCGGTGGTCTCGACCTGCACCCGGCGGCGGTGGCCTACTACCGCAAGGAGAAGCTCTGAGCCTCCGGCGGCAGCCACAACCGCACCCGTAGGCCGCGTTCCGCGCCGGGCATCACCTCGAGCGTGCCCTGGTGCCGCTCCATCAGCGTCTTCGCGATCGACATCCCCAGTCCGGTGCCCTCCTGGGCGGCACCGTCGGCACGCCAGAACCGGTCCGCCACGCGGTCCAGGTCGTCGGCCGGGACGCCGGGGCCCTCGTCGGTCACCGTCACCTCGACCCCGCCGCCCACCGGTGTGGCGTCGGCGACCGCCCCCGAGCCGGTGCCGGCCGCGGCGATCAGGGCCAGCACCGGGGACGAGCTGGGCCCGCCGATCGGCAGCACCGGGTTCTGTGGCGCGGCCTCGGTCAGGGCACGCACCTCGACGGTGACGGTGCTGCCCTCCGGCGAGTACTTGAGCGCGTTGTCGAGTACCGCGTCGAGCGCTCCGGCCAGAGCTCCGGCGTCGTGCCGGGCCAGTGCCTCGGCCGCGCCCCGGCGCACCAGGTGGATGTCCCGGCGGTCGGCCACCACCATCCAGAAGGCCAGACGCTCGTCCACCACGGCCGCCACGTCGAGGCTCACCGCCGGGGCCCCGGCGTTCTCCACCCGGGCCAGGGCCAGCATGCGGTCGAGCGTGCCGGCCAGGTGCCGGCCGTCGGCCAGAGCCTGCTCCATCGCCTCCCGCTGACGCACCGGTGAGACACCCGGCAATGCCGAGGCCATCGTCATCCCCTCCAGCCGCATCAGCAGGGCAGCGAGCGGGTTGCGCAGCTGGTGGCTGGCGTCGGCGACGAACGCGCGCTGGGCCTCCACGGCGTCCTGCACGTGTACCGCCATGTCGTTGAACGAGGCTTCCAGGCGGCGCAGTTCGGGCGGGCCGGAACCGGTGGGCACCCGGGCCGACAGGTCACCGGCAGAGATCTGGTGCGCGGCCTCGTCGAGGCGTTCCACCGGCCGCAGCAGCCAGCGGGCCAGCCGGTCGGCCAGCGCGATCGCCCCGATCATCGCGACCAGCTCGGCCGCCAGCAGGATCGACCAGCGCTGGAGCACCCGCCCGGCGGCGCGTTCCACCGGGGACACGCTGACGACGGCACCGACCACGTCGCCGTCGCGCACCACCGGCTGGGCGGCGATCAGCGGTTCCTCGTCCCAGGGCCGGATCTGGTCCCAGACCTCGGTGAGCCGGCCGGACAGCGCGGTGTCGAGGGCGGCGTCCTCGGCCGGGGTCAGGGTGGTGGGCGGGTCGCCGTGCCCGCTGAACCGGGGACGGCGCGCGGCGTCGTAGACGGTGACCGAGATGCCGTACAGCTCCTCGTAGCGGCCCAGGTCCCGTTCCAGGGCCTGGCCCTCCACGTCGGCGGCGTCCGGGTCGAACGGCACCTGGCTGACGAACAGCGACAGGTCGGCCATCCGGTCGGTGTGCAGGGTGCGGGCCTCGTCGGCGGCGATCCCGGTGATCAGCGGTATGCCCAGGCTGACCAGGACCACGCCGATCAGGACGAGCAGGAGGGCGGAGAGCCTGGTTCTCATCGCCCCGCCCACGGGTTCGTCCTGCGCAGGCGCGCCGGAAAGGGAAGGGGGATCACGTGGGGGCTCACGAAAAAAGGGTTCCGTTCAGGACCAGGTACTGCTCGCCGCACCGATCGCCAGACGGTACCCCACGCCGCGAACCGTCTCGATCAGTCCTGGTGACCCGGTCTTCGATCGCACCGCGGCCACGTGCACCTCCAGCGTGCGGCCCAGACCGTCCCAGGTGGACTGCCAGACCTCGCTGATGATCTGCTCCCGCCGGAACACCACGCCCGGGTGCCGGGCCAGCAGTGCGAGCAGGTCGAACTCCTTGCGGGTCAGGGCGATGGTGCGGCCGCCCTTCACCACCGTGCGGCTGCTGACGTCGATGACCACCTCGTCGGGAGACAGGGCCGCCGGTTCCTCGGCGGGAGGGGGCGTCTCGTCCGGCTCCGTCGTCGTCCTCGGTTCCTCGTCGGCCTGCTCGGCGACCGGGTCGCGCCGGTGGCGCCGGCTCACCGCGTGCAGCCGGGCCAGCAGTTCCCGCACGTCGTAGGGCTTGACCAGGTAGTCGTCCGCCCCCAGGTTCAGGCCGTGCACGCGCGCGGTGAGGTCGGAGCGCGCGGTGGCCATCAGGATCGGGACGTCGTGCTGACGGCGGATGCGGCTGCACACCTCGAAGCCGTCTCGGTCGGGAAGACCCAGGTCGAGGACGACCGCCTCGGTCTGGGGAGTGAGCCGGGCCAGGGCCGCACGGGCGGTGGTCACGTGCTCGACCTCCATACCGTGCACACGCAACACGTCGGACAGCGCGGCACCGAGCCGCGCGTCATCTTCCACCAGCAGCACACGCATTCCTCTACCTTCGCCGGTGAACGTGTTTCGGGGAAGTGAAGTAACCCTCATGTGACCTCAGAAGATCCTCAACTCGTCTTCTCCGGGGGTGCACCTTTTCCATACCTTCCAGACACGTGATGCAGAAGGAGGACTCAGCGATGACGGCGGAAAACGTTGCTTCCGGCGACGATTCAGTGACATCAAAAAATGCCACTGAGACCGGCGACCGGGCGGTGCTGGTCGAGCTGACCGGCGTCAACAAGCATTTCGGCTCCCTGCACGTACTGCGTGACATCAACCTCACGGTGAGCACCGGAGAGGTGGTAGTGGTGATCGGCCCGTCCGGATCGGGCAAGTCAACCCTCTGCCGAACGATTAACCGGCTTGAAACAATTGATTCCGGGACGATCCACCTCGACGGCAATCCCCTGCCGGCCGAGGGCAAGGCCCTGGCCGGCCTCAGGTCCGAGGTCGGGATGGTGTTCCAGTCCTTCAACCTCTTCGCCCACAAGACGGTGCTCGAGAACGTCACCCTCGGCCCGGTCAAGGTGCGCAAGAGCAAGCGGGCGGACGCCGAGAAAGAAGCACTGGCACTGCTGGAGCGGGTCGGCGTCGCCTCGCAGAAGGACAAGTACCCGGCGCAGCTGTCCGGCGGTCAGCAGCAGCGCGTCGCGATCGCGCGGGCCCTGGCCATGAAGCCGAAGGTGATGCTGTTCGACGAGCCCACCTCCGCGCTCGACCCGGAGATGATCAACGAGGTCCTCGACGTGATGACTTCCCTTGCCCGGGAAGGCATGACGATGGTCGTGGTGACCCACGAGATGGGCTTCGCCCGCCGCGCCGCGGACCGGGTGGTGTTCATGGCCGACGGCCAGGTGGTCGAGCAGGCCGCCCCGAACGACTTCTTCACCAACCCGAGCAGCGAGCGGGCTCGCGACTTCCTCTCCAAAATCCTTACCCACTGAGGTTTCCCACTCACAAGAGATTGGCGCACACGATGAAGACCAGCAGCATGCGCACCGCCCGGATCGCGGCAGTCGTCGCGGCGGGCGTCCTGGCCCTCACCGCCTGCGGCGGGGGCAGCGACTCGGACGACGGCGACACCGGCGCGGCGGCCGTCAACAGCGACGCCACGTTCGAGGCCGGCACCACCATGGAGACTCTCCAGAAGGCCGGAAAGATCACCATCGGCACCAAGTTCGACCAGCCGGGCTTCGGTGAGGAGAACCTGAGCGGCATTCCCGAGGGATTCGATGTCGAAATCGGCAAAATCTTGGCTGCGGGCATGGGAATTTCAGCCGACAACATCAAGTGGGTCGAAACGCCTTCTGCCGTACGCGAAAATGTGATTGAAGATGGCGATGTCGACCTGGTCGCCGCGACCTACACGATCAACGATGAGCGCAAGGAACGCATCTCCTTTGCCGGACCGTACTACGTCGCCGGCCAGCAGATCATGGTGCGCAACGATGACAGCACGATCACCGGGCCGGACAGCTTCAAAGAGAACGCCGACCTGAAGGTCTGCTCGGTGGCGGGCTCCACCCCTGCCGACAACATCGGCGAGTATCTTGCAAACAAAAGCCAGCTGGTAACCTTCGATCTTTACAGCAAATGTGCAGATGCTCTGCGTACCAAGCAGGTGGACGCAGTGACGACTGACAATGTCATTCTTCTCGGCCTGGTCGGCGACTCTGACGGCGCGTTCAAGATGGTCGGCGACACCTTCACTGAGGAGCCCTACGGCATCGGACTCAAGAAGGGCGACACCGCTTTCTGCGAGTACATCGTGGACACATTGAAGAAGGCCTCGGAAGACGGCTCCTACGAGAAAGCCTGGACCGAGACCGCTGGCAAGGTCGAGGGCGCGCAGACCCCGACCCTCCCGACAGCTGACGCCTGCGCCTGACCGGTGAGTCCCGGCACCGGGGTCCTACCCCCCGGTGCTGGGTTCCGCGATGCCTCACACCGACTGGAGTCACTGGTCATGAACGTCATCACCGACAACCTCGACCTGTTCTTCCAGGGATTTGCGAAAACCCTTGGTATCTGCATAATTTGCATGATTGGATCGCTGATCCTTGGCACCCTGGTTGCCGCCTGTCGCATCTCACCGGTTGCTCCACTCCGGGGCGTCGGCAGCCTCTACGTGAACTTCGTGCGCAACTGTCCGCTGACGGTTGTGCTCTTCTTCATCGCCTTCGGTCTGCCGGAGATCGGGATTAACCAGTCCTACTATGTCTTCGGCTGCACAGCTTTGATCATCTACACTGCCGCGTTCGTTTGTGAAGCACTCCGCTCTGGCATCAACGCCATCCCCACGGGACAGGCTGAAGCAGCACGGGCAATCGGGCTGACGTTCGGACAAAATCTGCGAGAGGTAGTCCTGCCGCAGGCTTTCCGCACTGCTATTCCTCCCGTTGGCAGCGTAATTATCGCGATGTTCAAAAACTCAGCCATCCTGGGCGCCTTCGGCGTCGGCGGAGACCTGCTCGGCAATGCCATCTTGCTGACCAGTTCGCGTGGACAGGATCCGACAGCTGTTTACCTGGGGATCGGATTCTTCTTCTTGATGATCACCATCCCCGCTGGGCTGCTTCTGCAGTTCCTCGAGCGCAAGGCGGCGATCCTTCGATGAGTAATAATCACTTGTCAGTTCTCTACGACACACCAGGGCCACAGGCACGACGCAGGGCTACCATCGGTACAATCGCCGTCGGTATTCTGATATTCTGCGGCTTATTCGTGGTGTATCAGCGCCTCGTAAATCAGGGGCAGTTTGACGGAGAACGCTGGTCACCCCTCTTGAGCGCCGCAGATGAAAACTTCGAGGCCGTGTGGAATCTAATCGGCACGGGCCTCAAGAACACGCTGATTGCCGCATGCATTGCGATCATTCTTTCACTGCTCATCGGAACGGTAGTGGGCACGGCCCGGGTGATGGCCGGTCGCGCAGGCAGGGTGCCTTTGATCGGTATCATTGAACTGCTGCGCGGGCTTCCAGTCATCGTTCTGATTTACATGGCCTATCAGCTTCTACCTGATTTGGGGGTGGATTACGGACCGCTACCGGGAGACGATGCACTCTGGTGGCTGGTCACGGGCCTGGTTGCCTACAATTCTGTGATCTTCGCCGAGATCCTTCGCTCTGGCGTTGCCTCACTGCCACGCGGTCAGCGTGAAGCTGGCTTGGTTATCGGTTTGACACCGCTACAGACAATGCGGCTCATCCAACTTCCCCAGGCCTTCCGAACCATGCTGCCAGCAGTGATCAGCCAGATGGTGGTCGTCCTGAAGGACACATCACTTGCAGCCTTCATCGGTCAGTACCCCGAGCTTTTGAACCGAGGCCGGACCATCCAGCAGAATCTAGACAACCCTCTTCAAACTTACCTGCTGATTGGCCTCATTTTCATCTCGGTCAACTTCGCGCTGTCGCAGGCAGCAATGTATGTAGAGCGTCGCATTTCGAAGCGCTCTGCGAGCGTCGGACGAGCGCGCGCCGTGCAGCAATAGACCGTGTACTCGCGCCGGCGGACCTACAAGGGTCCGCCGGCGTCTCTTTTTGTCCCGCCTCTGCATTCAGGTCCCCAAAATCTCTCCGCTGCGCTCAAGCGCCACGATCACGAGCGGTCAGAAGCTGCAACTGAACTCGCTGATTTACCATCCCTCGCATCGCGTGTTCGGCGAGCAGCACCAGATGATTCATGACCAGCGTCCACCTCCGTGCGCTCCCGGCGTCCTCATACACCACGCCTGGTCGAAGTACATGCATTATGCGAAGTTTGTAATAGACACGTTAGTCATAATGAGGCAAACCTCATGATTCTCTTGAACCTCTTTGTTAACAGCTTGAATCGTCTTACAGTGGAACTTCTGCAACTTGGATTCGAGCACAAGGGGCCCTCATGAACGTTCGCAGAAAAACCATTATTGGCTTAAGCTCCCTCATCTTGGCCGCCATGCCGCTTGGAGTCGGGACATCCTCGGCTTCAGCAGCTCCAGCCCCGGTTGGAGACCTGGCACCGGATTGCGTTCCACAGGTTGACTTAAACAAATCCGAAACATATGGAATCATGGCGGTATTCGGAGCACAATGCGATCGAAAGATCAATGTCAATATAAAAGGTCGTGTTTTTATCGGCGGAAAACTAAAGAAAACAAGCAAGCTCAAGAAGTGTCGAAACATGAAACAGAATGCTTACTGTCAGTCCTACTTAACCGCTAGCAACCCGCGCGGGAAGAACAAGGTACGCGTCGAGGTGACGGTGGATTGGTGGCTCGCTGAGGAGTCGAGCAAATACAGCCACCGAGTGATGGCGTCAACCACACAGGTAATGTAATTTAATTTCAAGGCGCGAGGGATAGACACGTGAAACTTTCATTTAAGATGCACGCTCTTCGGCGAGCCACACTCCTAGTGACCTGCATTTCAATACTAGGTACCTGGTCCATTGCTTCAGGAAATTCTGCCAGCGCGGCATCCTCATATTGTTATGACGACATTGAGTGGGCCAAAGTAGGCAAATACATGCAAGTTCAGAACACTGCGCGCTGCAACTATAAGGATCAAAGAATCTTCAACGTGAGCTGGGTCACGTCCGTCGACAAGAAGTCTAAGAAGAGCGGCAGCATTACCAAGGAGCAGCGTTCCAAGAAAGCCAGCACGAATCTGGGAAAAATCAAGGTTCTAAAACGGTCTGGAAAGCATAACTACTGCGTAGATTGGATGCTTCAGACTGTGGTGACCAGCCTGCCGAATCTTCCGCGAAGCACGACCCAGGGCAAGTCCTGCTTCTATAAGTAGGCACATCGGGTCGGCGATAGCCCGAGCGGGTGTGAAACCGAGCCGAAGGCGCCGGTGCGCGGGACACTTGGTCCCACGCACCGGCGCCTTTTCACCTGAGGAGCAGCCATGACGCTCACCGCCGAAGAAGTCCGGACCTACGTCGGCCGAATGGTTTTCGACTCCGACCACGAGATGCTCGGACCGGTGGAGGGGATCTACTTCAACGACTCCACCGGGGTTCCGGAGTGGTTGTCGTTCTCCACCGATTTCCTTTCGTACCGGGACGCTTTCGTGCCGGCTGCGACCGTCGTGCCGTTCGGGGAGGGCATCTCGCTACCGCTGGACCGGGAGATCCTGCGGCACATGCCACGGATCAAGCCGCGCGAGGGTGCCCTGTCGAGCGCCCAGGTGGCCCGGCTGCACGAATACTTCGGCACGTTCTCCGGCGAGCACTTCAGCTCGGCCCACGAGGGCGCGCCGATCAAGGCCGTCGCACCGCTGATCCCGGCCCAGCGCTCGGGTTTCCGGGGCCGCTCGTTCGAGGTGGCCTTCGGTACCGGCGCCCCGGTGCCGGGTGAGCCGCACGATGTCACGCTTCAGGGCACCGGTAACCACGCTCCCTGAAAAGCTTTTCACACCAATGGACGACGAAGAGCCTTCTTGTCCGGTTTGCCGCCGGGTGTGAGCGGCAGCTCGTCGATCACCGTGAACCCCCGGGGCACCCAGGCCTCCCCCAGTCGTTCCGTCACGGCGCGGCGCAGCCCCGGTTCCAGGAGTTCCGTCGGCGTGTCGTCACGCAGGATCAGGAAGGCCTCGATCGCCTCGCCAGTGGTCTCGTCGGGCACGCCCACCACGTAGGCCGAGTCGACGGACGGGTGCGTGGCCAGCACCCGCTCGATCGGCCCGGCGTAATACACGTTGGCGTTGACGATCACCACGTCGCGGGCCCGCCCCTCCAGGTGCAGGAAGCCCTCGGCGTCGAGGCCGCCGAGGTCGCGGGTGCGGATCCAGCCGTCCGGCGTGAACACCTCGGCCTGCTCGCGCTCGATGTCGCCCTGGTTGATGTAACCGACGGTCTGCTGCGGCGTTCGCACGTAGATCTCGCCGTCGTCACGGGTCTGCACCTGGTTGCGCGGAAGCGGCCGGCCGACCGAGGTCATGGCCGCTTCCGAGGCCAGGGCCTGGTCGGGCGACAGCATGCTGATCAGGCCGCACTCGGTCTGCCCGTAGCCCTGGAACACGATCGGCCCGAGCAGGTGCAGGGCCTCGGCGTAGCGGCGCGGGTCGAGCGGTGAGCCCGACACCATCAGCCCGCGCAGGCCGCTCACGTCGGCCCCCTCGTCCCGCACCGCGGCCAGCAGGGCCAGCAGCTTGGGCACGGTGATGATGCTGCCGGTCAGCCGGTGCCGGGCCACCAGCTCGGGGAACGGGGCGTCGCGCTCGGGGATCACCAGCCGGCCGCCGTGCAACAGGGTCATCAAGGCGTAGTCGAGCATGACGGCGCTGCTGAGCGTGCCGTGCAGCAGGTAGCGGTCCAGGCGGGAACCCAGGTCGGCGAGCACGTCGGAGTGGAACTCGGTGCGGGACGGCCAGTCCGCGTTCAGCGCGGCGTAGGTCTGCGCCGCACCCTTCGGGTTGCCGGTGCTGCCGCTGGTGTAGGTGATGCGGGCCTCGTCGGCGTCGCGGCCGCGAGGCTCCAGGTCGTGGTCCTCGTCGGCGTCCCGGTCGAGCGTCAGCCGGTCGACGTCCACCAGCACCAGGTCGGGCCGGGCCTTCAGCACCAGGTCGACGGGGGTGGCGGCGTCCACCAGCCCCCAGCCGATCCGCTCGTCCAGCAGGTAGGCCAGCTGGTCGGCGGTCAGCCCGGGCCGCACCCCACTCACCCGGGCGCCCACCACGTGGGCCGCCAGGTTCGCCGCGAACCCCTGCGCCGTCACCCCGACCATCAGCGCCACTCCCGAGCCCGGCCCGGCACCGGCCGTGCGCAGGGCCGCGGTGGCGCGGCACACCAGGCTCAGCATCCCGGCGCCCGTCACCTCCTGACCGGCGCGCTCCAGGACGACCTCCCCGGCGCGCACACGCAGATGCTCGAGAACCCTGCTCGGGAACTTGTCGCTCACAGCTCTCCCAGTTGGTAGCCCAGGTTGTGGACGGTGCGGACCGCGGTGCGGCCCAGCTTGCGGCGCAGGTAGTAGACGTAGGTGGCGACCAGTGAGGCGGACGAGGCGTCGCGGAACACCCGGCGCGCCAGCTCTTCCCGGGGGTGCACCGCGGCCGGGTGGTCGGCCAGGATCCGGATCAGCCGGAACTCCCTGTCGGACAACGGGATCCGCCCGCCCTCGGGCAGCACGGCGGTGCGGCTGCGCAGGTCGAGCTGCCCCTCGCCGATCCGCAGCACCTGCGCCAGTTCGACCGGGCGGCGGCACAGGGCCCGCAGTCGCGCGGTCAGCTCCCCGGTCTCGAACGGCCGGGCCAGGTAGTCGTCGGCGCCGGAGTCGAGGGCCTCGATCAGCTCGGGCACCGTGCGGTCGGGAGCGATCAGCAGCGCCCTCGTGGTGACGGCCCGGCCACGCAGCCGCCGGATCAGGCTCACCCCGTCGACCACCGGCAGCGTGCGGGAGATGACCATGACGTCGTAGGTACGGGTCAGGGCCAGGTGCAGGCCGGCCTGACCGTCCCGGGCCTGCTCCACGTCGTAGCCCTCACACCGCAGCACCCGGCTCAACGCTGAGGAGGGTTCGGCGTCGTCGTCGGCGAGCAGAAGTCGTGGCGCCCGGCGGCGTTCCCTGTTTGCCATCGTTGGAAAGTTGCATAGGGTACGTAAAGGACTCGATCGGGCAACGATAAATGCTTGAAAGTTAACTCACTTTCCTCACGCGGTGGCGGCCGGAGCCAGCTCGGGTTCCCGGGCCCGGGTGCGGCGGGCCTCCAGCCGGTCGATCAGGGTGAGCGCGGGCGTCGTCATCAAAGTGGTCACCAGCGCAACGAGCACCAGGGCGGTGAACATCCGCTCGCTCACGAGCCCTGCGCTCAGCCCCACGTTGAGGGCGATCAGCTGCATCAGGCCGCGGGCGTTCATCAGGGCCCCGATCCGGGCGGCCACCAGTGGCGGCTGCCCGGCGATCCGGGCGGCGGCCCAGCAGGCGCCGAACTTCCCGATCACGGCCGCGGCGATGCAGGCCAGGGCGAA
Source organism: Kineosporia corallincola (assembly GCF_018499875.1). GTDB lineage: Bacteria > Actinomycetota > Actinomycetes > Actinomycetales > Kineosporiaceae > Kineosporia > Kineosporia corallincola. The sequence goes on from NZ_JAHBAY010000021.1 coordinate 13,161, forward strand.
CAGCAGCACGGCCGGGTCACCGAGCAGGCCGAACTTGGTCTGGAGCCCCGAATAGGTGAAGAACAGCGGCAGGAACAGGCCGTTCGCCAGCGGGAGATCGCCGTCATCACCTGCTCGCTGTCCTCGTTCTGCGGCATCACCATGCCCACGCAGAAGGCGCCGAACACGGCGTACAGGCCGATCTCGTCGGTGTACCAGGCCACCGCGAAGAGCAGCAGGAGGACGGCGATGAGCCGGGTCTGCGGATCGAAGCGGGTCCGTTCCATCACTGTCGTGACCACCCGGCGCCCGGCCACCAGGACCAGCACCGCGAACACCACCGCGCCGCCGAGTGTGAGCAGCGCCGGGCCGAACTCGCCGGAGGCGGCGGCGAGCACGAAGGCCAGCAGGATCCAGGCGGTAGCGTCGTCGATCGCCCCGCCGGCCATGGCGAGCGACCCGTGCGGGGTGCCGGCGTGCCCGCGCTCGGTGACGATGCGGGCCAGCATCGGGAACGCCGTGATGGCCAGCGCCACCCCGACGAAGGCCGCGGACACCCCGGTGGACACCCCCTCGGCGAAGACCGGCACGTGGTCGCGTGAGACCACGGTCAGCAGCACCCCGAGCAGCAGCGGCGCGCTGACCCCGGCCAGCGAGATCAGCCCGGCCGTCCCGGCCACCCCGCGAGGGCGGTGCGCGCCGAACTCGTGGCCGGCCGTGAACATGAACAGCACCAGGCCGATCTGGCCCAGCACGTACAGCACCGGCCGCAGCTGATCGGGGAACAGCGCGTCCTGCACCTTTGGGAACAGCAACCCGAGCAGGCTGGGGCCGAGCAGCACGCCGGCCAGCATCTCGCTGACCACCGCCGGCTGCCCGGCCTTGCCGAGCAGCCAGGCCACGGCCCGGCAGACCAGCACGATCACCACGACGGCGATGAAGAACCGGGGGGCGAGCTCGGTCGGGGTCATCGCCCGACCACCTCCTTCGGGGCCGGGCCGTGCTCCGGATGTTCGTCGAAATACGTCGCGCAGAGCCGTTTCCGCCGTGCGTCCCAGACCATGTAGCTGCCGAGAACGAGCTGCGTCACGCTGGTCGTGACGTCGTCCACCCGGTCGCGGGCCCGCATCCGGGCCAGCGGCACCCGCAGGTCCGGCCGCGGCCGGTCACGCCGCACCAGCAGGCACGGCCCCCGGTTCGGCATCGAGCGGGTGTGCGAGGCCGAGCTGCGCAACGTGTAGCGGCGCAGCACCTCACGCGCCGCCGCCCGCATCATCACCGGTGCCATGCCGCGCGCCGGGCAGGCCCGGTTGGCGGTGACCCCGAACGGGATGAAGCTCGCGTCCTTGCGTTTCAGCGAGAGCCAGCGGTCCGGGCGGAACTCGTCGTCCGGGGCCGGGCCGGTGCGGTGGAAGGCCAGGTAGTTGAACAGCAGCACCGAGCCGGTGGGCAGGGTGCGGCCGGGCAGCTCGATCGGCGCGGTGGTGATCCGGTGGGCGATGCCGAACAGCGGGTTCACCCGCAGCGCCTCGTCGATCACCCGGTCCAGCAGCTCGTCGTCGTCCAGGTGCGCGGCCAGCTGGTCCTGCACGTCCGGATGCTGCGCGACCGCCATCAGCAGGTGCGCCATCGCCTCGGACATCTGCACCACGGCGGTGTTGAAGAACGCGCCCTGGAGGTACCAGGCGGTCTCCAGGGTGCTGAACTCGTCGTCCGGCAGGGTGACCAGCGACTCCCCTGCCTCCAGCCGCTCCACCAGGTAATCGGTCAGGGCGTCGCGCCGGTCCATGTGCCGCAGGCTGGTGCCCTTCAGCGCGGTGATCACGTCGTCGGCGTTGCCCACGATCAGGTCGCGTGCCCGCGGCGGGCAGGGCTCGCCGAAGACCAGCTCGTAGTAGGCCTCGGCCCAGATCGGCATCATCAGGTCGCGGATCCGGACCGGGCTCACGTCGTCCAACGGCAGTTCGTCCAGCACGGCGGCGGCGCGGTCGGCGGCGAGCCGCTCGGCGTCCTTCAGCGGCACGGCCAGGGCCTGGCGCGTCGTGCGGGCCACGGTGCGGTAGCGCGGTCCGGGTTCCAGGTGCTCCTGATGCATCTGCGGGCCGGGCGCTAGCCAGTACCAGAACAGGTCGGACAGGCCCGCCCCCAGACTGCGGCCGTCGGCGGCCGGGTCGGAGTAGAGCCGCTCGAAGTGCTCGGCACCGATCCCGGGGCCGGGCACCGGGATGCCCTCCTCACCGTTGATCAGGGTGAAAATGCCTTCGCGCAGCCGGATCACGGCCGGCGGCAGCCACCACGGCGAGCTCGCCGTCGCGGCGGCGGCCAGCAGGGCACGGCGGATCATGCGGTTCCTCCTGTCGGGGCCGAGAGATGGGGAGCCAGGACGTCCGGGCCCAGTTCTCCCGGCGATCGGGCGCCGCACAGGGCCATCGCCTCGTCGAGCTCGGTGCGCAGCAGTTCGAGCACCTCACGCACACCGTCCTGTCCGGCGGCGGCCAGGCCCCACAGCACCGGGCGGCCGATGCCGACGGCCGTGGCCCCGAGGGCGAGTGCCCGCACCACGTCGATCCCGCGGCGCACCCCGCCGTCCACGATCAGCGGAAAACCCTGGGGGACGACGGCGGCCACGCCGGGCAGGGCGTCGGCCGTGGCGATCGCGCCGTCCAGCTGCCGGCCTCCGTGGTTGGACACGAACAGGCCGTCCACACCGTGCTCGACGGCGAGCCGGGCGTCGTCGGGATGCAGCACTCCCTTGAGCAGGATCGGCAGGTCCGTGGTCTCCCGCAGCCGGGCGACCGCGTCCCAGGTCAGGCCGGCGTCCATCACGATGTCGCGCAGCACGCCCGCGTCGTCCACCAGGTTCTCGCAGCGCAGGCCACCGGGAAGATCGTGGAAACCGTTGCGGTGGTCCCGCTCCCGTCGCCCGAACACCGGGGAGTCGACCGTGACCACGAGCGCGCCGTAACCGGCCCGTCCGGCCCGGCGCACCAGATGACGGGTGAAGTCCTGGTCGGGCTGGAGGTACAGCTGGAGCCAGGGCCGCGTGGTGTGCGCGGCGACCTCCTCCAGCCTGGTCGTGGCGGCCATCGAGACCACCATCGTCACCCCGGCCGCCTCCGCCGCCCTGGCCGTGGCCGGCTCGCCCGCGGGATGGGCGAGGCGGTGGAAGGCGGTCGGCGAGAGCAGCACCGGCATCGAGTTCGGCCGGCCGAGGAGGCTGGTCGCGAGGCTCCGGGCGGACACGTCGCGCAGCACCCGCGGCCTCAGCCGGATCCGCTCGAACGCGGCCAGGTTGGCACGCGCCGTGCTCTCGTCGCCGGCCGCCCCGGCGAAGAAGTCGGCGTGCACCGGGTCCAGCACCGTCGCCGCCTCACGTTCGACATCGGCCAGGCTGAGGCGTTTTCCGGGCAGCACGTCAGTGGCCGGCACCGACCACCTCCAGCTGGTGGGCCAGGAACGCCGTCAGCGGCTCCTGGTGCACCGCGGGCCGGTTCCACTCGTTCTCCAGGTTCTCAGCCAGATGGTGCGTGGCCACCAGTTCCGGCGCGCCGCCGGTCTTGCGGTAGTGGCGGACGACGGGGTGCAGGTAGGCCGCGTCGTGGGCCTGCCCCGGCTCGTCCTGGGCGATGCGGGCGACGTCGATGTCGAAGGGGTCCACCTGGTCGTGGTCGGGGCCGTACTCCAGTGTGACCACGAAGGCGTGCTCCGGAACGCCCACGCCGCCCTCGCGGAAGTAGTCCACCGGAACCTCTTCCAGGTAGCGCGCCTGACCGCCGTCGACCGTCACCACGTCGGCCAGCACACCGAACTGCTGCCACAGTGCCGAGGTGCGGTTGACCCGGGCGATCACCGCGTCGGTGATCGCCACCGGCTCCGCGGCCAGCTCGGTGGACGGCCAGTCCTGGCCCTCGTAGCGCTGGTCGAGGATCCTGGACAGCGCCCGCACCGCGTACCGGAACCCGTGGATGAAGCCGCTCGTCGACTTCTTGAAATCGCGCATCTGGCTGAGGGTTCCGGCGATGTACAGGCCTGGCACATTCACCGACTCCCAGGCCGACGTCTGCGCCGGGAAGCGGTCGCGGATGACCAGGTCGGGCTTGCTGTCCTCGTCGAAGATGCTCGCGTCGAACCGGAATCCGGCGGCCAGGATCACCCGGTCGTAGGTCAGGTCCTTGTGCACCTCGTTCACGCGGGCGAAGCTGAACGTGACCGTGAAGGTGCCGTCGTCGTTCTTGCGGATCCGCTGCACGTCGCCGTCGAGGATCGCGTTCTGCGACTTCAGCTGGTAGGTGTCGAGGAAGTTGTTGTTGACGGCGCGCAGGTGACCGACGAAGTGTGTGCGCCAGGCCAGTTTCAGCGAGTTCGGGCCGGCGACGTGCAGCACCGAGGTGGTCTCGACCAGGTTGTCGGCGGTCTCGAAGGCCGAGTTCCCCTTGCCGATGATCAGCACGCGCTGGTCGATGAAGTCGTCCGGGTCCACACTCACTGTGTCGTAGTGCTCGACCGTCTCGATGCCCTCGATCTGCGGCACGTTCAGCTGCGAGACACCGGTGGCCACGATCAGCCGCTTCGCCCGCCAGGTCTGGTCCCCGGAGCGCACCTCGAACTCGTCGCCCTGCCGGGACACCCCGTCGACGCGGGTGTCGTAACGCACCTGGACGCCGGTCTGCTCGGCGAAGTGCTCGAGGTAGCCGACCAGGTCGTCGGCCGCCGGGAAGTAGCGCCGGGTGCGGGAGGTGAACCGCAGATCCGGGTCGGGCCGGTCGCTGAGCAGCGAGTTCCAGTCCATCCGCAGGTTGAACTCGGGGTCGTCCGAACCGGTGTGACGCTTGTTGATCGAGATCAGCTGCCGGTGCCGCGGGTAGGTACGGAAGAAGGTGCCCGGGCCGGGCCCGGCCTCCAGAACCAGGTAGTCGCGGCCGGTGTGCTGGAACCGGGCGGCCAGCTGGAGCCCGGCCGGTCCGGCTCCGATGATCAGGTAGTCGATCGCGGCAGTCATGGCGGTGAACGCTAGGTCGGGGATCTCAGAGAAAGTTCAGGACCTCCGACTCTCGACTGGTGCTCACGGTCAACGGCGCGAAACTGGTGCCCACGCACCAAGGGAGGAGCAGCAGTCATGAACCTGAAGCCTCAGGAGGCCCGCGACCTGGTAGGACGCCCGGTGCACGACTCCCACGGCGAGCGCCTGGGCGCCGTCAGCGGGGTGTACTTCAACGACGTCGGCCGGGACCTCGCATGGGTGTCCTTCGTCACGGACCCGGAATCCTCCGACGCGGAATCTGCCCGGAACGGGCAGGCTTTCGTGCCCGCCGGACAGTTGCAGACGCATCAGGACCGGCTCACCCTGCCCTTCGACCGGGGTGTGCTGGAGAACCAGCCGCACATCGAGCCGCACGACGGCAGCCTGTCGAACGCGCAGGTGGCGCGGTTGCACGAGTTCTTCCACACCTTCGACGGGCACAGCCGGATCACCGGCGCGAGCGAGGGCGAGCCGCCGACCGCCCGGGTGGTGGAATCCACGGAGAAATCACGGGTTCCGTTCACCGGGCGCGGTCATGAGGCGGCCTTCGGCACCGGTGCGGCCCTGCCGGGCGAACCGCACGACGTGACGCTTCAGGGCAACGGGAACTCGGCACCCTGAACCCGGGCGTGTGCTTCGCTGGTCTTCGCCGGTAGTTCAGTCGAAGTCGGGATGGCCGAACATGCCCTCGGCGTCCAGATCGGCCAGTTCCTCACGAATGGCCTGATAGGCGATGCCCGAGCCGTAGCCCTTGCGGGCGAGCATGCCGGCCAGGCGCCGCATGCGGCGTTCCGGGTCGTCCTTGGTCATGCTGGGCGCCTTCTTGCGTACCAGCTGGCGGGCCGCCGCGAGTTCGTCGTCGGAGCTGAGTGAGTCCACGGCCTCGCGGACGGTCTCGTCGGCCACACCCTTCTGACGCAGTTCGTAGGCGAGTGCCCGCTTGGCCAGACCCCGCCCGGTGTGCCGGTTCTCGACGTACTGCTGGGCGAAGGCGGAGTCGTCGACCAGATTGACCTCTTCGAACCGGTCGAGCACAGCCGCGGCGATGTCGTCGGGAATGCCCTTCTGCGCCAGCACCTTCGCCAGCTGGGAGCGGGTGCGGTCACCGGCGGAGAGCTGCCTCAGCAGGATCTCGCGGGCATCTTCCTCGTGCTCGGCGGGTGTGCGGGGATCTACCTCGGTCTCGGTCTCGTCCGTGGAGGACCTGTCGCCAGGGTCGTTCTCGCGGGCTCTGCGGCGCAGGCCGCGGGAGTTGCCCTCTGCGGGATCGCGGCGCTTGCGGCTCAGGCCCCGGGAGCTGCCGTCGCGGTCGCGGGAGCTGCGGCCCGTTGTCGTAGGGTCGGCGTCGGAGTGGTCGGGGTGACCGGTGCCGTCATGAGTGGTGGCACCGTCTGCGGTTCCCGCCCAGCGGCTTTCGTCACGGCCCACCCTGCGCAGACCTCGGGGCTGCTTCTCCCGGTTCTGGCGGTTCTCCCGGTTCTGGCGGTTCTCCCGGTTCTTGCGGTTCTGGCGGAGCGGCGTGCCCGGACCGGAACCTCGCCCTGGATCCCGCGCGGATCCCTCCCCCGCCCAGTCGGGGCTGCTCCACGCGGGCTGGACCAGATCCTCATCGGGGCTCTGTTTGGCGCCGGACCACGCACCGGGGCTCGGTTCTACTGCCGGATCGCGCGTCTCGGCATCATCCGCCCAGCGAGCGCCGACCGGCCCGGTCTCGCGGTCGCTCTTACGGCCGGCCGTGCGGTCAGCCTCGCGGTTACTCTCGCGGCCTGTCTCATGGCTGGTCTCACGACCGGTCTCGGCCGAACGGGCGGCCCGCCATTCAGCCTCTTTCTGCGCGATCATGTCGCGCAGGTCGTGCTGATTCAGTCGGGTGCCGTCCAGGCTGACGACCGTGTTGTTCGGGCCGGCGGCACTGTTCGGGCCGCCGGTGTTGTTCGCACCGTCAGGCCGGCCTGGATCCTTCTTGCTGCCCTTGGCACCCGCGCCCCGCTTGGGGGCGCGGCCGGAGAACAGGTCATGGACAGTCGCCAGTCCCGGGGTGCCCCCCTCCGGGACACCCCGGGACCGTCGCTGGTCATCGGTCATGCTTGCTTCACCTTCGAACGGGCCCCACCACAGGCCGTTTGAGCCCCGCTACAGACACCGGCCGGTACCGGAGGAGGTCGACCGGAACCCGTAGCGGGGCATCACAAGGATCAGAAAGCGACCGCGACCTCAGCGGGGGCGTCAGCCTTCGCGCCCACACCAAGCTTTTCCTTGATCTTCTTCTCCAGCTCGTTGGCCAGGTCGGGGTTGTCGCGCAGGAACCCGCGCGCGTTCTCTTTACCCTGGCCGAGCTGGTCGCCCTCGTACGTGTACCAGGCGCCGGACTTCCGGATGAACGAGTGCTCGACGCCCATGTCGATCAGGCCGCCCTCACGGGAGATGCCCTGACCGTAGATGATGTCGAACTCGGCCTGCTTGAACGGCGGGCTCATCTTGTTCTTGACGACCTTGACCCGGGTGCGGTTACCCACGGCGTCGGACCCGTCTTTCAGGGTCTCGATGCGGCGGACGTCGAGTCGGACCGAGGCGTAGAACTTCAGCGCCTTACCACCGGTGGTGGTCTCGGGGGACCCGAACATCACGCCGATCTTCTCGCGCAGCTGGTTGATGAAGATCGCGGTGGTGCCGGAGTTGTTCAGCGCACCGGTGATCTTGCGCAGCGCCTGCGACATCAGGCGGGCCTGGAGACCGACGTGGCTGTCACCCATCTCGCCCTCGATTTCCGCCTTCGGCACCAGGGCCGCGACAGAGTCGATGACGATGATGTCGAGCGCACCGGACCGCACCAGCATGTCGGCGATCTCGAGCGCCTGCTCACCGGTGTCGGGCTGGGAGACCAGCAGCGCGTCGACGTCGACCCCGAGCTTCTTCGCGTACTCCGGGTCGAGGGCGTGCTCGGCGTCGATGAAGGCGGCGATGCCACCGGCGCGCTGGGCGCTGGCCACGGCGTGCAGGGCCACGGTGGTCTTACCGGAGGACTCCGGACCGTAGACCTCGACGACCCGGCCTCGCGGCAGGCCTCCGATGCCGAGCGCGATGTCGAGAGCGATCGATCCGGTCGGGATGACCTCGATCGGGGGGCGGCTGTCGTCTCCGAGCCGCATGACCGAGCCCTTACCGAACTGCCGGTCGATCTGGGCCAGGGCGGCGTCAAGAGCCTTTTCACGGTCCGCGGGAGCGGGCATGAGTGTTCACCTCACAGTCGGCCGGCTTCGCGAGGTGTCGCGGTGCGCCGGAATCCTTCGCGTCGGTGGAGACGCTAGCCGCGACCACCGACAATCTTCGCCGAGTAACTTCGCCCTGTGGATAACCGGGCACTCGATGCACCGGTGGAAAACACGATCTCCCTCGACCCCGCGCCACCGGAACACCGGGACTCTATCCGAACAAGTGTTCGGACGGACAAGTGACACGCCCGGGTCACTCACCGCCACCACGACCCGCGGCGCCCGTCATCGGATCGACGCCGGATCGCCATCGGGCCGCAATCCAAGCGCCTCGACAGGCCCGGCAGCCGCCCCCGGAGAACCGCCCGACCCATGCTTCACCTGTGTCAACAGTTGTCGCATAGTTGCATTTTGCAACCCCTGCAAAAGCTCCCAGCGCGAATCCATGCACCTCATTTTGTCACTCTGCGCAATCACTGTTGAACACGCAATGTGATCACAGACTGCACCCAGGAAGGGTCGGAAAGTTACCCGTCTCTCACCCCGTAGTTCCCCGTTGACGCTGCATCATCACTGGCCACACGCGAGAACACAATTTTCGGAACAGGGTGTGACACGAAGCGGATTGGGGTGGAAATGGACGTTACTTAGAGGCACAATGCCGGACATGATCGATGCACTCCGCGAGACCGATGAGTTCGGGCGTTCCCCGCTCCACTACGCCGCTGCCGACGGCGATGCCGCTGAGGTCGCCCGGCTGCTGGCCGAGGGCGCCGACCCGAACCAGCCCGACGCCGTCCGCTTCACCCCGCTGCACTTCGCCGCTCAGGAGCAGCACCCCGAGGTGGTCGCCCTGCTGATCTCCGCGGGCGCCGACACCCGGGGCACCGACCGCTGGGGCAACACGCCGCTGTGGCGCGCCATCTTCACCGCGCACGGCCGCCGGGAGGCCGCCGACGCGCTCCTGGCCCGCGGCGCCGACCCGGACGCCGCCAACTCCGTCGGCATCAGCCCGCGCCGGCTGGCCGAGCGGATGGGCCTGACCGGTGTGCTCTCTCCGGTGACGGCCTCGATCCCGGTGCAGTTCGCCCGTCAGCGCGACTGACCTCGCGGCCTCAGGACAACAACAACCGCTCCAGCCTGCGCCCGGCCAGCAACAGCCCACCCACGCCGAGCAGCAGCAGGTACAGCACGTGCACGGCCACCGAGAGGTCCAGGGTGCCGAGCACGAGGGCACGCTCCAGCTCGACCCCGTGGTACAGCGGGGTGAGCTGCACGAGCAGCCCCAGCGCGTGCGGGTAGGTGGAGAGCGGGTAGAAGGTGGTGGAGAGCAGCGTGAGCGGCAGCACCACGAGATTCACCAGGTCGAAGTCCTGCCAGGAACGCATGAACGTGGTCGCGGCCATGCCCGCGCCGGCGAAGGCCAGGCCGACGAGCGTGGCCGCCGGTACGGCGAGCACCGCCCACCACGACCGCACGAACCCGGCCACCAGCAGGATGAGCAGAAAAGCCGTCGCGTAGCCGGCACCACGCAGCAGCGCCCAGGAGATCTCCCCGGCCGCCACCGCGCGCGGGCCCAGCGGCGTGGCCAGCATGCCGTCGTAGACGCGCGCGTACCTGAGTTTCCAGAACACGTTGAACGTCGAGTCCGCGATCGCGCCGTTCATGGCCGAGGCCGCGAGCAGCGCCGGGGCGATGAACTCCTGGTAGCCGAACGACTTTCCGCCGTAGTGCACCTCTCCCACCAGGGCGCCGATCCCGACGCCGAGGGAGAGCAGGTAGAACAGCGGCTCGAAGAAACCGGACAGCAGCACGACCAGTCCCCGCCGGGCGGTGCGCGCGTTCCGCTCGATCACCGCACCAGCCCCGCCGAACTCGCCGAGCAGGACCGCCGTGCGGTGGATCCAGTCCGCCGGGCGACCGGTGGCGGGTGCGTCGACGAGACCGCTCACGACAGCAACATCTTCCGGTAGGAGCGCAGGGCGAGCAGGTATCCACCCACACCCCACAGCAGCAGGTAGGTGAGGTGCCCCAGGGAGGTGAGCAGAGCTGCGTCCCCGGTTGAGAGATCGCGGCAGAGCTGGGTGCCGTGCCACAACGGCGTCAGCCGGGCCAGTGCCCCGACCGCCCAGGGGAACTGGCCGACCGGGAAGAACGTGCCCGCGAAGAGGAAGAGCGGGGTCATCACGAAACGGATGAGGACGGAGAAGTCCGTGTCGCTCTCCCGGGTGACGGCGAAGGCGATGAGCGGAGTGGCGTGGGCCAGCCCGGTGAGCACAGCGGCCGGGACCGCGAGCACCACCCCGGCCGAGGCGAAGGCCTTGAACACGGATCCGACCAGGACGAATGCGACGGCGCCCAGGCCCAGCCGGAGGGTGATGAACAACAGGTGCCCGGTGACGATGTCGGCGATCGTCAGCGGGGACCCGGCCTGCGCGTGGTAGTGCCCGTTCCACTTCCGGCTGGACAGGATCGGCCAGGTCGACTCGGCGAACGCCCCCTGCATCGCACCGGCTGCCAGGATGCCCGGTGCGACGAAGGTCAGGTAGGGGACGCCGCCGATCCGGCCCGGCCCGTCGCCGTCCACCAGTTGTGCGAGCCCGAAACCGAACGCCAGAAGGAAGACCAGGGGCATCGCGAAGGCGGTCGCCGCGCTGGAACGCCAGGTGCGCCGGTAGGCACGCAGCCAGTACTCCAGAGCGGCCAGCGCCCGCCCGGGATCGGCGAGCGGCGGCGCCTTGACGGTGGGTGTGCTCATCGCCGTCTCCTCAGTCGATCAGCGTGCGGCCGGTCAGGTGCAGGAAGACGTCTTCCAGCGAACTGCGCCGGACCAGGACCGACAGCGGGCGGTCCGGGCCGGCGTCGACGAGCCGAGCGGTGGCGTCGCCGTTCGCGGTGTAGATCAGCAACCGGTCGGGCAGCACCTCGACCCGGGCGGCCTGGTCGCCGAGAGGCAGCCGGTCCCGGTGCCGTTCCAGGTCGAATCCGGGATAACGGACCTCCACCACCTCACGGCTGGAATACCGCTCGATCAGCTGCCGGGGCGAGCCCTCGGCCACGATCCGGCCGCCGTCCATCACCACCAGGCGGTCGCACAGCTGCTCGGCCTCGTCCATGTAGTGCGTGGTCAGCACCAGCGTGACGCCCTGCTGCTTGAGCCGGTGCAGACGGTCCCAGAGCACGTGCCGGGCCTGCGGGTCGAGGCCGGTGGTCGGCTCGTCGAGCAGCAGGATCTCGGGGGCGTTGATCAGCGCGCGGGCGATGGTGAGGCGGCGTTTCATGCCTCCGGACAGGGGTTCCACCGGGCTCTTCGCCCGCTCGGTGAGCTGGGCGAACCGCAGCAGCTCGTCGGCGCGGACCGCCACCTCGGAGCGGGACAGGCCGAAGTAGCGGCCGTACACCAGGAGGTTCTCGCGCACCGTGAGTTCCTCGTCGAGCAGATCCTTCTGCGGCACCACGCCGAGACGTGCGCGGATCGCCGGCCCGTCGGCCTCCGGGTCCATGCCGAACATCGTCAGAGTGCCCGCGGTCAGGGGTGAGACGCAGCCGATCATGCGCATTGTGGAGGACTTGCCCGCACCGTTCGGGCCGAGGAACCCGAACGCCTCACCCCGGCGTACGTCGATGTCGATGCCGTCGACGGCGACGAAGTCGCCGAACTGTTTGGTCAGCCCGCGCGCCTTGATCAGGACGTCTTTCTCAGGGACGCCCGCGGGGACGTCGTGGGGGCCGGGACCGGGATCGGCGTCGTGCGCGATCCTCAGGTCGTCGTGTTCGCTGTGGTGCCGGGTGCCTGCCGTACCGTCCGTCCGTGAACCGGTGGTGGGCCGTTCCCCCGCCCCTGAGGTCATGCTCGACGGCTCTCCTTCTCGTCCTTGCCCCACTGGCGTTCCCGGGGCACGTCCATCGACCGGCACAGGGCGAACCAGACGTCGCGGTAGGGCTCCCCCGCGTCCATCGCCTGCTCGGCCGTGCGGTTGCCCAGCTCCAGCAGCACGTGGTCACGGACCAGCGTGCGGCCGTGGGCCCGCCCGAATTCGTCGTCCACCAGTTCCCAGAACTCACTGCTGCGCACCGCACGAGCATGCCACCGCCGGGGCGGGGCGCGCGCGGGGATTCCCGGTTCCCGGCTGTCCGGGAGGACCCGTGCGTGGTCATTGACCTGCGGGGACGGTGATCGAACCGAAATTGTCGGTGGTCCGTGTGAGGATCCTTTCCGTGAGCGAGGGGGGTGCTGGAGGCATGATGGATCAGGTACTGGAGCGGTTCTCGCCGGCTACGCGGGCATGGTTCACGGGGGCTTTCGCGGCGCCCACCGCGGCGCAGGCCGGGGCCTGGAACGCGGTGAGCGCCGGCCGGCACGCGCTGGTGGTGGCGCCCACCGGGTCGGGCAAGACGCTGTCCGCGTTCCTCTGGGCGCTCGACCGGCTCACCTCCAGCCCGGCCCCCGAGGAGCCGTCCCACCGCTGCCGGGTGCTGTACGTGTCGCCGTTGAAGGCGCTCGCGGTCGACGTCGAACGCAACCTGCGCTCACCGCTGGCCGGTATCCGGCAGGCCGCCGGGCGGCTGAACCTGCCGCTGCCCGAGGTCAGGGTGGCGCTGCGCTCCGGTGACACCCCGGCCGACGAGCGCCGGGCCTTCACCCGCACCCCGCCCGACGTGCTCATCACCACGCCCGAGTCGCTGTTCCTGCTGCTCACCTCGAAGGCCCGGGAGATGCTGGCCGGGGTCGAGACGGTGATCATCGACGAGGTGCACGCCGTGGCCGGCTCGAAACGCGGTGCTCACCTGGCTCTTTCGCTGGAACGGCTCGATGCCCTGCTGGAGCGCCCGGCCCAGCGGGTCGGGTTGTCGGCCACGGTGCGGCCGATCGAGGAGATCGCCCGCTGGCTCGGCGGCCGCAACCCGGTCGAGGTGGTGCAGCCCCCCTCCACCAAGCAGTGGGACCTGGAGGTGGTGGTGCCGGTGGCCGACATGGCCGAGCTGGACAACCATTCCAACGGCGTCCCGGGGGCGGGCGCCGATCCCGGTGACGACCTCACCGGCGCCGCGGCCGGGGCGGCACGGCGCCCGTCGATCTGGCCGCACGTCGAGGAACGCATCGTCGACCTGATCGCCGCGCACCGCTCCACGCTGGTCTTCGCCAACTCCCGGCGGCTGGCCGAGCGGCTCACGGCCCGGCTGAACGAGATCTGGACGGAACGGCTTTCGCTCGCCGAGGAGGAGCTCCCCGACCACGGCGGTGTGCGGCCGGCCGAGCTGATGGGGGGTTCCGGGGCCTCGGCCGGCGCGCTGCCGGTGCTGGCCCGGGCGCACCACGGCTCGGTCAGCAAGGAGCAGCGGGCGATCATCGAGGGTGAGCTCAAGGCCGGGCGGCTGCCCGCCGTGGTCGCCACCTCCAGTCTGGAACTGGGCATCGACATGGGGGCGGTCGACCTGGTGATCCAGGTGGAGTCGCCGCCCAGCGTGGCCAGCGGCCTCCAGCGGGTCGGCCGGGCCGGGCACCAGGTGGGGGCGGTGTCGCAGGGGGCGCTGTTCCCGAAGTACCGCGGCGACCTGGTGCAGACCGCGGTGGTGGTGGAGCGCATGCGTGAGGGCGCGATCGAGCAGCTGGCCGTGCCCGCCAGCCCGCTCGACGTGCTGGCCCAGCAGATCGTCGCGATGGTGGCGATGGACGAGTGGCCGGTCGGTGAACTGGAAGACCTGGTGCGGCGCTCGGCGCCGTTCGCCTCGCTGACCCGCGGTGTGCTGGAGTCGGTGCTCGACATGCTCGCCGGGCGTTATCCGAGCGACGAGTTCGCCGAGCTGCGGCCACGTCTGGTCTGGGACCGGCACGGCGACGTGCTCACCGCCCGGCCCGGCGCGCAGCGCCTGGCGGTCACCAGCGGCGGCACCATCCCCGACCGTGGGCTCTTCGGGGTGTTCCTGGCCGGCGGCGACGAGGCCCGCAAGGGGGCCGGGCGGCGGGTCGGCGAGCTCGACGAGGAGATGGTCTACGAGTCCCGGGTGGGCGACGTGTTCACCCTGGGCTCGTCCGCCTGGCGCATCGAAGACATCACCCACGACCGGGTTCTCGTCACCCCGGCACCGGGTCAGCCCGGCCGGCTGCCGTTCTGGAAGGGCGACCAGCAGGGACGCCCGGCCGAGCTGGGCCGGGCGGTGGGGGCCTACGTGCGCTCGCTCGGGCGGATGAAGGACGAGGCGGCCCGGGAGCGGGTGCGCGCCTCCGGCCTGGACGAGTGGGCGGCCGACAACCTGCTCACCTACCTGGCCGAGCAGAAGCAGGCCACCGGGCACCTGCCCGACGACAAGACGATCGTGATCGAGCGGTTCCGCGACGAGATCGGCGACTGGCGGGTGGTGGTGCACTCGCCGTTCGGCGGGCAGGTGCACTCCCCGTGGGCGCTGGCTCTGGCGGCCCGGTTCCGTGAGCGCTTCGGGGTGGACGTGCAGGCCGCACCCGGTGACGACGGCATCGTGCTGCGGCTGCCCGACATCGAGACCGACGACGGTTCGGCGCCCGACGTCGCGGACCTGATCGTGCTGGAACCGGAAGACGTCGAGGAGATGGTGACCGCCGAGCTGGGCGGCTCGGCGTTGTTCGCCTCCCGGTTCCGCGAGTGCGCGGCGCGGGCCCTGCTGCTGCCACGGCGTCAGCCCGGCAAGCGCCAGCCGCTGTGGCAGCAGCGTCAGCGGGCCGCGCAGCTGCTCGAAGTGGCCTCCCGCTACGGCAGTTTCCCGATCGTGCTGGAGACGCTGCGCGAGTGTCTTCAAGACGTGTTCGACGTGCCGGGGCTGGAATCGCTGATGCGTGACGTGCGGTCCCGCTCGGTCAAGGTGGTCGAGGTGACCAGTCAGCAGCCGTCGCCGTTCGCGCGCAGCCTGCTGTTCGGTTACGTCGCCCAGTTCCTCTACGAGGGTGACTCGCCCCTGGCCGAGCGCCGGGCCGCCGCGCTGGCCCTGGACCCGGCACTGCTGGCCGAGCTGCTCGGGCGGGGTGAGGGCGCGTCGCTGCGTGACCTGCTCGATCCGTCGGCACTGCGGCGCACCGAGGAGGAGCTCCAGCGGCTGGCACCGAACCGGCGGGCGCGCACGATGGAGCAGGTGGCCGACCTGGTGCGGATGATCGGGCCGCTGTCCACGGCTGAGGTGGTGGAGCGCACCGTCGACGCGGACGCCTGGGCGCGGGCCGAGGCGGCGAGTGGGGGCGAGGTCTCGCCGGGTGAGGCCGAGGGCTGGGGCGGCGACGAGACCGAGGCCGAGCGTCTGGCGGCGGATGCCGAGCTGTCGACCGGGCAGGTCGCCGGGCAGGTCGCCGGGCAGGCGGCCGGGCAGGTCGCCGGGCAGGCGGCCGGGCAGGTCGCCGGGCAGGCGGCCGGGCAGGTCGCAGGGCAGGCGGCCGGGCAGGTCGCAGGGCAGGCGGCCGGGCAGGTCGCCGGGCAGGTCGCCGCCGCGCCCACGGCCGAACCGGCTGAGGTGGCGCGCTGGCTCAGCGAACTCGAAGGGGCCCGGCGGCTGATCCGGGTGCGCGTCTCGGGTGAGGAACGCTGGGCCGCGGTCGAAGACGCCGGGCGGTTGCGCGACGCGCTCGGCACAGCGCTTCCGGTGGGTGTCGCCGAGGTGTTCACCGAGCCCGTGCCCGATCCACTGGGTGACCTGCTGTCGCGGTACGCCCGCTCACACGGGCCGTTCACGGCGCAGGACCTGGCGACGAGGCTGGGCCTGGGCGCGGTCGTGGTGGTCGACGGCCTGCGGCGGCTGGCCGACGGCGGTCGACTGGTGCAGGGCGAACTGCGGCCACTGGAGTGCGGCGGCGGGAAGGGCACCGACTACTGCGACGCCGAGGTGCTGCGCACCTTACGACGGCGGTCACTCGCGGCGCTGCGGGCGGAGGTGGAGCCGGTGCCGGCGCTCGACCTGGCCCGGTTCCTGCCCGGCTGGCAGGGCGTCGGAGGACGTACGCGTGGTGTCGACGGCGTGCTGCGCGCGGTCGAGCAGCTGGCCGGGGCCTGGGTCCCGGCCAGCGCACTGGAGACGCTGGTGATCCCCGGCCGGGTGCCCGGATACACGCCGGCCATGCTCGACGAGCTGACCTCGGCCGGTGAGGTGGTGTGGGCCGGTCACGGCAGCCTGCCCGGTGACGACGGCTGGGTCTCGCTGCACCCGGCCGACCTGGCCCCGCTGACCCTGCCCCCCGAGGATGCCGAGTTCGAGCCCGAGGAAGTGCATCTCGCCGTGCTCGACGCCCTGGCCGGGGGCGGGGCCTACTTCTTCCGGGCCCTCAGCGCCGCCGTGAGCAGCACCGACGATCAGAAGCTCACGGCGGCGCTGTGGGACCTGGTCTGGGCCGGGCGCATCAGCAACGACACGCTGGCCGCGCTGCGGGCACGGCTGTCCGGGGGCCGCACGACGCACAAGACCCGTGCCGCCCCGCCCCGGGCCCGCTACGGGAGGTACGGCGGGCTGCGGGCGGCGCGGGCCGGGGCAGGACGTCCGTCGATGCCGAGCCGGACCGGGCCGCCGCTCGCGGCCGGGCGCTGGTCGCTCCTTCCCGAGCGTGAGCCCGATCCGACGGCGCGGGCGCACGCCCAGGCCGAGGTGCTGCTCGAACGGCACGGCGTGGTCACCCGGGGTGCGGTGATGGCCGAGCGGGTGGCCGGCGGGTTCGCGGCGGCGTATCGGGTGCTGTCGGGGTTCGAGGACGCGGGGCGGGTGCGGCGCGGCTACTTCGTCGAAGGGCTGGGGGCGTCGCAGTTCGCCGGGACGGGGGCGGTGGACCGGCTGCGTGCGTCGGCCAGGCCGGCCGGGGAGACGTTCGCCTCCGAAGGTGGGCTGCGCACCGTGGTTCTGGCGGCGGCCGACCCGGCCAACCCCTACGGCGCGGCGCTGCCGTGGCCCGAGCGTCCGGCCGACAACGCCGGCCACCGGCCGGGACGTAAGGCCGGGGCGATCGTGATCCTGGTCGACGGGGCTCTCACGCTGTATGTCGAGCGGGGTGGGCGCACCCTGCTGAGCTGGACTGACGAGGAGGAACTGCTCCGCGCCGCCGCCGACGCCCTGGCCCTGGCGGTGCGGGAGGGGGCGCTGGGCAAGCTGACCGTGGAGAAGGCCGACGGGGAGGGCGTGCTCGGCCGCGACAATCCGCTGGCCCAGGCGCTGGAGAACGCGGGCTTCCGGGCGACGCCGAGGGGGTTGCGGCTGCGGGCATGACCGCAGCGGCGACACAGTGGCAGCACAGTGGCAGCACAGGGCAGCACAGGGCAGCACAGCGGCGGTCAGGCCGGGCCGAACCGGCTGACATACCGCTTCTGCCAAGGCGTTTCGACGGCGTGCCGCGAGTACCGCTCGCGCACGTAAGACACGGCCTCGCCGGGCGGCACCCCGTCGAGCACCGCCAGGCAGGCGAGGGCGGTGCCGGTGCGACCTCGTCCGCCGTGGCAGGCGATCTCGACACGTTCGTCAGCGGCCCGGGACAGAGCCTCCCGCAGAACGGCCAGGGCCTCATCCTGGTCCGAGGGCAGGCGGAAGTCGGGCCAGCGGATCCATCGGGCTTCCCAGGCGACCTCCGGGGGCCGCCGGCCCAGCAGGTACACGCCGAACTCCGGGGGCGGACCGGTGGGCGGGCCGTCGCGCAGGCCGCGCCCCCGTACCAGACGCCCCGACGGCAGGGTGAGCACCCCGGCCGATCCTGCCGGCCATCCCCCGGACATCCACGCCCCTCGCCGCTCGTCGCGCCAGAACTGCGCCCGGCAACCGTCTCACGCGCCGGGCCAGCTGTCTCACCCGCGAAAATTACACCGCGCGGCCAGGATCCGGTCCAGGTCCGGCGCCGCCCACCCCGGAGCCCCGCCCACCCCGGAGTCCGCCACCACCGGTGCGAGGTCTGTCCCGGGGGGGGTGAGCCCACCCACACCGGCCGGCTCGGCGTGAGCGTACGCGCCGCCAGGTCGTCGAGTTCCGTCGCCCGCACCACTCGACGTGACCGCAGATGTCCCCAAGCCCTCAGGTCCCAGCCGCCGCACCGCTCGACGTGACCGCAGGCGTCCCCAAGCCGTCCGGTCCCAGCCGCCGCACCGCTCGACGTGACCGCAGGCGTCCCCAAGCCGTCCGGTCCCAGCCGCCGCACCGCTCGACGTGACCGCAGGCGCCCCCAAGCCGTCGAGTTCCGTCGCCCGCACCGCCCGACGCGACCGCAAACGTCCCCAGGTTGTTGGGTTCCCCGCCCGCAGCGCCTGTTTCCGTGATGCGCAGCCGCGCAGGCCCACACACCCGTGCCGGGGCAGGAGGCCTGCGCGGCAGGATGGGGCCGACCCAGGAGGAAGATCCTGGTCAGACGGCCTGCGAGTGCAGCTTCACCGCGGCGACGAGCTGATCGAGCAGGCCGGCGACCTCACCCTGACGGCGCTCCATCGGCGCGAGCTCCTGGGTGCTGGGCTCGACGTCGAAGAACATCGAGAGCGCGACCTGGGCACGCACGTCCACCATGTGGAAGTTGGCCACGATCTGACGCCACTGCTCGACGGCGCGGATGCCGCCGTCGGCGCCGAACGACACGAAACCGACCGGCTTGCTGGCCCACTCGGCACCGAGCGAGTCGAAGGCGTTCTTGAAGGCACCGGGCACGCCGTGGTTGTACTCCGGCGTCACGAAGATGAAGCCGTCCATCGCGTCGACGGCGTCACTCCAGCGCTGCAC
This sequence comes from Kineosporia corallincola, assembly GCF_018499875.1. Lineage (GTDB taxonomy): Bacteria > Actinomycetota > Actinomycetes > Actinomycetales > Kineosporiaceae > Kineosporia > Kineosporia corallincola. The sequence goes on from NZ_JAHBAY010000021.1 coordinate 32,067, forward strand.
GTTCGCCGAGTCGTACTTCTTGCCGGCCGCGGCGGGCACCACCGGCGACGTCAGCAGCGGCACGTCGAACGCCTTCAGGTCGATCAGCTCGAACTCGGCGTCGGTCCGGCCGTCGGTGGCGGACAGCAGCCACTTGGCGATGGCCTCCGTACGACGCGCGCCGTCGCGGACGGATCCGACGATGATGCCGATCTTCATGACCTTCTCCATACTTGAGTGCTCAATTACTTAGTTGCGATCGCAAGTACAGCACTGGATGATGGTGACCGCAACCATCGGCTCCGGGATCGGGACCAACGACACACGACGAGGCGGTCAGGTCATGACGGATCGGCACGATGGACCGGGGACAGCCGGGCTGGAGATCGGGTACGAGGGCCCGGAACGCGGCGGACCGCCCTGGCTCGACCGCTCCGCCGCCGACGCCTGGCTCAATCTGGTCGCCGTGATGGAGCTGCTGCCCGTCGCCCTGGACGCCCAGCTCGTGCGCGACAGCGATTTGTCGTTCGCCGAGTTCCTCTGCCTCGCCCAGCTGGCCGAGGCGGACGGGCACGCCCTGCGCCTCACCGACCTCGCCGCGACCACCAACCTGGGCCTGCCCCGGATCTCCCGGGTGGCCGCCCGGCTCGAGAAGGACGGGTTCGTGCAGCGGCGCGTGCACGAGAAGGACGGCCGCTCCCGCCAGGTGCGCCTGACCGATGACGGCTGGGGCAAGCTCGCCGAGGCGTCCGCCGGGCACATCGGCCTGGTCAACGAGATCTTCGTGAACCGGCTCTCCGCCGCGCAGTTCGAACAGCTGACGGCGATCGGCGCGGCGCTGGCCGAGGGGCTCGACACGAAAGGGCGGGTGCTGGCCCGGGCACTGCACAGCCGTAACGAGCGGCCGGGCCTGTCCCGCGACCCGGCCGAGCTGCGTGCGGGCCTGAACCCCTGACCGCACGGATCCGGAGCCAGGTCAGGCGGCGACCGGCACCGGTTCGGCCGTGCGGTCCATGCACTTCCAGGCCCCGCCCCGCAACGGTTGCAGGGTCATGACGATGTAGACCACCCCGACGACGACCAGGGTCGGCCGCAGCCCGAGATGATCGACGGCGAACCCCGCGCCCAGGCTGCCGAGCGGCATGCCGGCCCAGCACCCGGCGTTGACCAGGCCGAACACCCGGGCCCGCATGCGCACGGGGATCCGCTCCAGCTGGACCGTGCCGAGGATCGGGTTGATCGCCCCCGCCGCCAGCCCGGCCAGGCCCTTCACCACCACCAGCGCCCACAGCGGCAGCCCGGCGGTGAGCAGGAGATACACCGGGCCGCCGCAGATCGTGAACGCCACGACCATGGTGGGACGCCGGGGCAGCCGGTGCCCGATCGCACCGAACACCAGCGACCCGATCATCGCCCCACCACCCATCACCCCCACCATCAGCCCGAGAGCGACCGCTCCCCCGAGCTCACGCTGGGCGTAGACCGGCAGCAGCACGGTGCTGCCCGCGGCGTCGAGGAGATTCGTGACCACGACGAGCAGCACGATCGCCCGCAGCAAAGGCTCACGCACGACGAACTCCAGTCCCTCCCGCATCCCCTTCCAGTACCCCTGCCCCTCTCCCGACCCGGCGTCCACCACGGTGGACGTCGCACTCGAGTCCTCGAGAGCGTCCACCATCGGGTTCCGGAACCGCACGAGGCAGGCGACGAGCAACGCCGAGACCAGGAACGTGGCGGTGTCGACGAACAGCGCCTCGAGCGAGCCCAGCGCCACCACGAGGAACCCGGCGGCGGGCGCCCCCAGCAGACGGGCACCGCGCTCCGTGGCCTCCATCCAGCCGACGGCCCGCTCCAGCGGAACTCCGGCCTCCGCAGCCACTTCCGGCAGCAGGGCACGACGCGCCGTCTGCCCCGGGGCGTCGATCAGCGACCCGGTGAAGAGCAGGGCGAGCACCACCCACAGCGGCAGCCCGACCGTGATGTGGAGGATCGGCACCAGGGCGACGAAGAAACCGCCGAAGACGTCGGTGAGGATGCTCGCGCGCCGGTAACCGAGACGGTCGACGACGGCCCCACCGAACAGGTCGCCGATGACGATGGGGAGGCTCGCGACCACCCCCGCCGCGCCGGTGGCGGAGGCCGAGCCGGTCACCTTCAGCACGTAGAGCGGCAGGGCGATCAGCGTGATCATGTTGCCGGTCAGGGAGATCGTGTGCGCCGCGTAGAGGGCACGGAGAGGCCTGCCCGTCGTTCCTGCCACCTGGGTCATTCCGGCCTCCGGAAGAGCTGGTACACGAGGACCGCGGTCTGGGTGCCGGTGCGGTCGTTGGCCACGGACCTGGCTTCCCAGCGCTCGACCAGATCGTTCACCTCGGACTGGAGCTCACGCATCTGGTCGAGGGTCAGGTGCAGGAAGGCGTCGCCGGTGGTGGACGCCCGCACCCAGTCCGGGTCCATCGCCGGCTCGGCGGCCAGGTACTGCTCGAACACCTCGGCGTAGCGCCGCGCGATGGTGCGCCGCAGTTCACCCGAGGCCTGGTGCCGGGCGGGGTCTTTCAGGTCTTCGGAGGGAGACCAGGAGGTGTACGCGTGCACGGCCCTCCACCAGCGCTCGCGGCGGTCGCGCGCGAGCTCGGGCGCCTCCTCGACGAAACCGAACTCGGCCAGCTTGCCCACGTGGTAGCTGACCGAACCGGGAGCCTCGTCGACGATCTCGCAGAGCATGCCCACGGACTGCGGCCCCCGCACCCGGAGCTCGCCGAGCAGCGTGATGCGCAGGGGGTGAGCCAGGACCCGCATGGCCTTCGGGTCGCTGAGCCGCAGCGTGTCGAGGCCCCGGTAGGGCCCGCCGAGCCGGTCACCGGCTGGGCCGTCGCCCCCGGCCGGGCCCGCGCCGTCCGAGTCGCCGCCGTCCGAGTCGCCGGCATCCAGGCCGCCGTGGGCATCCACGCCGTCGCCATCCAGCTCAGAGGCGGCGGCCAGGCCCTCGCCGGCCTTCCGCCCGACCTCTGCTGCCCGCTCGCGGCGCCCGTCACTCGATCGCCCAGGGTCCCCGGTCCAGTTCATGAGCCCGAGCGTAGATGCACAAGAACTCTTGTGCAATGTTCATTGTCGAACTCCTCGTGCCCGGTGCGGACGCCGTACCGCCCGTCTACGGGCATGCTGGGCGGATGCCCGAAGGTGACGTCGTTCTACGGACCGCCCGCCGCCTGCACGCCGCGCTGGCCGGGCGGGAACTGGTCACGGCCGATCTGCGCTGGCCCTCACTGGCCGCCGAGAACCTGGTCGGCCTGGAGGTGATCGAGGTGGTCGCGATCGGCAAGCACCTGCTGATCCGGCTGGACCAGAACGCCACGCTGCACAGCCACCTGCGGATGGAGGGGTCGTGGCACGTGCACCGCACCGGAGAGCCGTGGCGCCGGCCACGCACCGAGCACGAGATCCGGGCGGTGCTGGCCAACAGCGAATGGACGACGATCGGCCATCACCTCGGGATGCTGGACCTCGTCGCCACCGACCGCGAGCACACGCTGGTGGGACATCTGGGTATGGACATCCTCTCGGCCGCCTGGGACCCGGCCGTCGCCGTGCGGCGGGTGCGCGACCAGGGCGATCGCGAGATCGGGCTGGTGCTGCTGGATCAGCGGGTGATCGCCGGGATCGGGACGTTCTTCATGAGCGAGGCGGCGTTCCTGCGCGGGGTGAACCCGTGGACGCCGACGTCGTCCGTGGGAAAGCTCGACGAGCTGGTGCGCCTGGCGCACCGGCTGATGGTGGTGAACGTGGACCGGGCCACCCAGGTAACCACCGGCAACGCCCGCAAGGGTCAGGAGGCCTACGTGCACGCCCGGTCCGGGCGACCGTGCCGGCGGTGCGGCACGACGATCCGGGTGGCCCAGCTGGGCGAGGCGCCGAACGACCGGGCGGTGTTCTGGTGCCCGCACTGCCAGCCGGGGACGGTGCCGACCGACGACGGACGGGTGCGACGCCCCCTGGGCGCGACCCCCGCTCCGGCGGGACGGCGGACGCGGTCGCCCTACCGGCGCTGAGCGCGGGCGGAGGTGGCCGACACCGCGACCGATCGGGCGGCAAAACGACACCGCCCCGGGCACAGACGATCCCGGGGCAGGTGTGCGGTGTGGAGATCCGGGCTTATGCGGCCCCGGCCAGCTCGCCGGCCAGCCCGTCGGGCACGGTGTCAGGCACACGGACGGCTGCGGGCACGATGTTCTCGGCCGCGGCGACCCGTTCGCTCACCTCGTGCAGCACCGAGGACAGCGGGACGTCGAGAGCCCCGCAGATCGATGCCAATAGCTCGGACGACGCCTCCTTCTGACCGCGCTCGACCTCGCTCAGGTAGCCGAGGGAGACACGGGCCACCGAGGACACCTCACGCAGGGTGCGGCCCTGCTGGCGCCTGGCATCGCGGAGCACGTCGCCGATCTCCTGTCGTAGAAGCACCATGGCGCGCCCTCCTTTCTGTGGTCCTACCCTCGGCGCCCCGCCCGGAAGGCGGGACTCGACGGTGTTGGCACCATCTTGCCCCCGAACCGTTACGACCGTGTGGCCGACAGTCCGGCGTCCGTTCGACTTGACGGACTGTTCTGTACCCCGGTCGTTCAGCGGGCGCGGTGGTTGAGGACCGGCCGATGCGCGTCGTGGTGGTTTTACCGTACCCCGCGGCACCGACAACGGTCGCGTAGGAGTCCGAACTGCGTGTGCCGGGACAGCACGTTCGGACCGGTTGGCAGCTGGCGACATGTTGTGCTCAACGGTGGTCGTGGCGCACGTGTTCCAGGGTTGAGGCGACCTGACTCACCTTTGATCGGCCCTTGACGTTCGGCGGCCGGTGTGAAGCAGTCAGCAGGCCACGTCGATCAGCAGTTCGAGCAGCCGGGCGGCGCTTCCCAGCCGCACCGCGGCCCGGTCGCCGGGCAGGTCCAGCCGAACCACCAGCGCCGTGACCTCGCCGTTACCTACAGGCCGGTAAAACTGCTGATCAGTCGCCGGTTCACGACACACGTCGCGCGGCCCGGCGACAGCCACGAAGACCCGCCCGGCGGGGGCACCGTCGGCCGGGCCGGGCCCGGCGACACCGGTCGTGGCGAGCCCGAAATCGGCCTTGAGCAGACGCCTCACCCCCAGCGCCATCTGCGCGGCGACGTCCGGATCGACCGGTCCCCGGGCCGTCAGCAGGTCCGGATCCACGCCCAGCACGTCACGTTTCACCTCTGTGGCATACGCCACGACGGCGCCACGCAGCACTGCCGACGCACCCGCGATCGCCACCAGCGAGGCCGAGACCATGCCGCCGGTGAGCGATTCGGCGACCGCCACGGTGCGCCCTTGTTCGCTCAGGGCAGAAACGATCTGGGCCGCACTCTGATCGACATCCGCAGCTGTCTCGCCGGCGATGTCGGCGTGATGGGGCGACGCCGCGAGCTCGGTCTCGTCCGCCTCACCCGGCTGCGGATCCGGCCGCGGGACATCCTCGGTCTGCGTCATGAACACAGACTGCCACCGGCGCCCGGCGGCGCCCGCTCAGGAGGCCGGTGCGCCGCTGTGTCGCTCGCGGCGCACCGTGCGCCGCAGCCGCACGGCCTGGAACACGTAGTCCAGACCGGTGACCAGGGTCAGGGCCACGGCGACACCCATGCAGACGAAGGCCAGCGGCTCCACCACCCCGGGCAGGGGCGCCACCATCAGCGAGATCGCCATCGACTGCACCACGGTCTTCGCCTTGCCGCCGCGGCTGGCCGCCATCACGCCGTACCTGATCATGAAGAACCGCATCACCGTGATGCCGAGCTCGCGGACGAGCACGACCACGGTCACCCACCACCACAGCGCCCCGACGATCGACAGCGAGATCAGCGCCGCCCCGATCAGGGCCTTGTCGGCGATCGGGTCGGCGATCTTGCCCAGGTCGGTGACCAGGCCCCGGCTGCGGGCCAGGTCACCGTCGATGCGGTCGGTGATGATCGCCGCCAGGAAGGCCACCGTGGCGGCGATGCGCCAGCTGGTGACGTGCCCGTCGTCGTGCAGCATCAGGAAGACGAACAGCGGCACCAGGGCGATCCGCAGCGCCGTCAGGGCGTTGGCGATGTTCCAGTTGCTGGGCTTGCTGGGCGGCGTGGTCGAGGCGTTCACCCGGCTGAGTGCACCGCGACGGGGGCGGCCGAGCCCGCCCGCTGGAGGGGGGAGGCGATCAGGTCGACGCCCAGCGACTCGGTGACGACCGCCTCGATCCAGTCGCCCGGTGAGGCCTGCACACCCGGCAGGAGGATCTGCCCGTCCACCTCCGGGCCCTGGTGGGCGGCGCGGCCGACCACGGTGTCCGGGTCGTCGTCGTCCGTGCCCTCGACCAGCACCCGCACGTGCTCGCCGACCCGCTCCTCGGCGCGCTGCGCGGTGAGTTCCTCGACCAGGCCGGTGATGTGGGCGAGGCGGGCGGCGATCTCGTCGTCGGGCAGCTTGCCGTCGAGCGTGGCCGCCTCGGTGCCGTCCTCGTCCGAGTAGCCGAACACGCCGACCACGTCGAGCCGGGCCTCCACCAGGAAACCGGCCAGCTCCTCGACGTCCGCCTCGGTCTCGCCGGGGAACCCGACGATGACGTTGGACCGGATGCCGGCCTGCGGACTGCGCTCGCGGATGCCCTGGAGCAGCGTGAGGAAGTCACCGGTGCTGCCGAAGCGCCGCATGCGCCGCAGCACCGCGTTGGACGAGTGCTGGAAGGACAGGTCGAAGTAGGGCGCCACACCCTCGGTGCCGACGATCGCGTCGATCAGGCCGGGCCGCAGCTCGGCCGGCTGGAGGTAGGACACCCGCACCCGGTCGACGCCGTCGACGGCCGCCAGGTCGGGCAGCATCGTCTCCAGCAGGCGCAGGTCGCCCAGGTCCTTGCCGTACGAGGTGGAGTTCTCGCTGACCAGGAACAGCTCCTTGACGCCGCGCTCGCCCAGCCAGCGGGCCTCGGTGAGCACCTCGGCCGGGCGGCGGGACAGGAACGCGCCGCGGAAGGCGGGGATGGCGCAGAACGCGCAGCGGCGGTCGCAGCCGGAGGCCAGTTTCAGCGGGGCCCAGGGGCGCCCGTCGAGCCGGGCCCGCATCACTCGCGGGCCGCTGACCGGGGCCACGCCGTCGGGCAGGTCGCCGATGATCACCGGGTCGGGCGAGGCACCGTGGCCGGGCACCGCGACACCGGCGGCCGACGAGCGCGCGGCAGGAGTCAGCGGCAGCAGCGTGCGCCGGTCCACCGGCACGTGCGACTTGGGCTTCTCACCGTGCAGGATCGCGTCGAGGTGCGTGGAGAGGTCGGCGTAGGAGTCGAACCCGAGCACCGCGTCGGCCTCGGGCAGCGAGTCGGCCAGCTGCTCGCCGTAGCGCTCGGCCATGCAGCCGACCGCGACCACGGCCTTGGTGCGGGCGGACCCGTCGTCTTTCAGCTCGGCCGCCTCCATCAGCACGTCGATGGAGTCTTTCTTGGCCTGCTCGACGAAGCCGCAGGTGTTGACCACCGCGACATCGGCATTCTCGGCGTCGTCGACGAGCTGCCACCCGGCGGCGGCCAGACGACCGGCCAATTCCTCCGAATCGACCTCGTTCCGGGCGCATCCCAGAGTGACCAGAGCGACGGAGCGGGTAACGGAACCAGGGGCAACCACGGCCACAGACTACTGGCCGTTTCTGGTTCCCGATCCCGCCCCGGTCCGGTGTGCGTCGAATGAGCGCACAGACGGACGACGAGGAGCCCGGTCCGGGCCCCTCGTCGTCCATGATTTCAGCTGTTCTCGTTCGCGCTGAGCAGCGCCCGCATCGGGCGGGTGGGCTGGAGCCAGGCGCCGCCCTCGGGCAGGTTGTCGAGACGCACGCGCGGCAGCGGGGTGGTGAACGCCCCCGGGACGTCTTCCAGGTCGACGAACCGGATCACGTCCGACTCCTGGGCGTAGCCCGCGACCTCGACGAACGAGAGCACGGTGACGTCGACGCCCTCGCGCGCCAGCTCTTCGAGCGGCTCGTTGAAGTTGCGCCCGTCGCCGCTGGCCACCACCAGGCGGCGCAGACGCCGCGTGCGGTGCCGCTCCGCGATGTGGGCCAGCATGTCGGCGTCCACGTCGTCGAGCGGGCCCAGCTTGGGCCGGGCGAACACCGCGTAACCGAACGACCGGATGGCCTCCACCCAGCCCCGCATGGTGGCCGCACCTCCTGGCGGCACGTTGGCGAACACCGCGCCCTCGACGTCCCGGTCGCCCGCCTGCGCGAGCAGCCACTTGGCCACGGCGTCGAACCGGGGCCGCGACTGCGCGGACGGCCGGCCACCGATCACGTTCGACAGCGTCATGTCGATGTTCGGTGCGTCCCAGACCAGCAGGTCCAGCTCCGACCGGCCGGTGGCGGCGGTGTCGGTGATCAGGTCTTCTACCGAAAGTGGGGCGTCGTCGCCCATGTCGTCAATCATCGTCCATACCTGGTTCCCATAGATCTTCTACCCGTCCGGCGTCGTCATCCGGCGGGGTCTCCCCCCGAATCAGGGCCAGCGTGGCAGGAAGATCGTCTGGTTTCACCATGACGTCACGCGCCTTGCTGCCCTCGCTCGGTCCCACCACGCCCCGGGATTCAAGCAGGTCCATCAGGCGACCCGCCTTGGCGAACCCGACGCGCAGCTTTCGCTGGAGCATCGAGGTCGACCCGAACTGTGAGGTGACGATGAGTTCGGCAGCGGCCAGGAGCAACTCGAGATCGTCGCCGATGTCCTCGTCGATCTCCTTGCGAACGACCGGGGCGGCGACATCATCCCGGTAAACCGGCTGCAACTGCTCCTTGACGTGTTGGACGACCTGCTCGATCTCACTCTCGGTCACCCAGGCACCCTGCACGCGCATGGGTTTCGAGGCACCCATCGGCAGGAACAGACCGTCACCCTGACCGATCAGTTTCTCCGCGCCGGGCTGGTCGAGCACCACCCGGGAGTCGGTGACGGAGCTGGTCGCGAAGGCCATCCGGGACGGGACGTTGGCCTTGATCAGACCGGTGACCACGTCGACCGAGGGACGCTGCGTGGCCAGCACCAGGTGGATGCCGGCGGCCCGGGCGAGCTGGGTGATGCGCACGATGGCGTCTTCGACGTCACGCGGAGCAACCATCATCAGATCGGCCAGCTCATCCACCACCACCAGCAGGTAGGGGTAGGGCCGCAGCTGCCGGTCGCTGCCCGGGGGCAGCACCACGCTGTTGTTGCGGATGGCCTTGTTGAAGTCGTCGATGTGCTTGAACCCGAACGCCGACAGGTCGTCGTAACGGGTGTCCATCTCCTTCACCACCCACTGGAGGGCCTCGGCGGCCTTCTTCGGATTGGTGATGATCGGCGTGATCAGGTGCGGGATGCCCTCGTAGGCGGTGAGCTCCACGCGCTTGGGGTCGACCAGCACCATCCGGACCTCGTCCGGTGTCGAGCGCATCAGCAGAGAGGTGATCATCGAGTTCACGAACGACGACTTACCGGCACCGGTGGCACCGGCCACCAGCAGGTGCGGCATCTTGGCCAGGTTCGCGATGACGTAGCCGCCCTCGACGTCCTTGCCCACACCCATCACCATCGGGTGCTCCGAGCGCCGGGCGGTCTGGCTGCGCAGCACGTCGCCGAGCGCCACCGTCTCGCGGTCGGTGTTCGGGATCTCGATGCCGATCGCCGACTTGCCCGGGATCGGCGACAGGATGCGGACGTCGGCGCTGGCCACCGCGTAGGCGATGTTCTTGCTGAGGGCGGTGACCTTCTCCACCTTGACCGCCTGGCCCACCTCGACCTCGTAGCGGGTCACGGTCGGGCCGCGGCTGAAGCCGGTCACCTGGGCGTCGATGCCGAAGTCGTCGAACACCCGGGTGAGCGACTCGACCACCTTGTCGTTGGCGGCGCTGCGTTCCTTCGGCGGCGGGCCGGCGGTGAGCATGTCGGACGGCGGCAGGTGGTAGGCGACGTCGCCGGCCAGCAGCAGCTGCTCGACCCGCTCGGGCAGCTGGGTGGTCTCCGGGGCCTCGGGCGGCTTGGAGGGCACCGGCACCGGCTGGGTGTGGGCCACCGGCGGGGGCGGGGGCGGTGCGGGTGCCTTCTTGCTTCTGGACGACGGGGAGCCCGTGCCGCGACCGGCGTCGAGCAGTTCCTGGAGGCTGACCTCGCCGGTGTCGTGGACCTCGTCGGCCTGGGCCGCGGCGTCCACGTCGAACACCTTCGGCGTCTTGCGGCGGGGCTGGGTCGGGACCGGGGCGGTGTCTTCCTCGTCCGGCGTGAGCAGGGCCTGCGCGTACGCCTCGTCACCGTGCATGGAGGCGCCGCGGCCGGCACTGCGGTAGGAGGACCGCAGGTCGTCCTCGGTGCCCATGCCGGTGAGCACGTCGTGCACGTAGCGCAGGCGCTCGGGGATGGCGTAGACCGGGGTGGCAGTGACCACGAGGATGCCGAAGAAGGCGAGCAGCAGCAGGATCGGCACGGCCGCCCAGGCGCTCACGCCGGCGTTCAGCGGGGCCGAGGTGAGGTAGCCGATCATGCCGCCGGCGCCGCGCATGTCGCTCGCGCCCTCGGACGGGCCCGGGATGCCGTTGGCCAGGTGGGTCAGGCCGCAGGCGGAGATCGTGATGGCGGTGGTGCCGATGGCCATCCGGTTGACCGAGTCGATCTCCTCCGGCCGGCGCATCACCAGCCAGCCGGCGACCAGCAGCAGCAACGGCAGGGCCAGCCCCACCTTGCCCACGGTGCCGGCCACGATCGCGTGCACCGCGACACCGACGTTGCCGGGCAGCCCCCACCACTCGCGGGCGGCCACCACGATCGCGACGGCGATCAGCAGCAGCCCGACGCCGTCGCGGCGGTGATCGGCGTCCAGCTCGCGGGCCTGTGCACCGACCGCCCGCGCACCGCCACCGACCAGGTGCGCGAAGCCCATGTAGACACCCCGCACCATCCGCAGCGGCAGGGCCGGGCGGGAGCGCGTGGTGCGCCGGGCGGGCGCCTTCGTGGTGGCCTTGGTGGTGCGGCCCTTCGGCGGTGCCTTGGTGGTGCGGCCCTTGGCCGGGGCCTTGGTGGTGCGGCCGGTCGTGGTGCGGCTGCGGCCGGACGCACCTCGGGAGGCGTTCGAGCGTGCCGAACTGCCGCCAGATGTGGACGTACGGGTCGCCATGGTGGCGAGGCTACGCGATAGCCACGCCGGATCACGGGTGCAACGCCGACCCCAGGGTGACCGGTCGGCCACCGGACGCGGGTCCGGACGGGTGCCGGGATCAGGCCGTTCGTGCCGTACCGCACTCCACTCTTCGCCCGGGGCGGGCTGACACGCCGGGTGCGAGAACCGGTCCCGGGCGGGCGGCCGCCTAGCTTCGTACCGTGCCGGCCCAGGATCCGTGGTTCGATGCCGCGTCCGGGCTGCATCCGGCGGCCTCCCCCCACCACCCGTTCACCCGGCCGGCCCTGCTGGTGGTGGTCGTGGTGGTGCTGGCCGCGGTCGGCACACTGCTCGGGGTGCACCACTGGCGTCCGGGCCCGGACCCGTCCTGGCCGGCCCGGGCGGGTCAGGCCGGATCCTCCGCCTGCACCGACCCGGCCGGGAAGCGGCAGTGGCGGGTGTCCTGGGCGGTGGCGCCCGGGCTCGGGCTGCGGGTGACCGGGCTGGCGGCGCGCGCGCTGCCGGCCGGGGGCTGGGAGGACCAGGCCGCGCGCTCCTGGCAGCTGCGCTGGGACCAGGCCCCGGCCGAGATGGCGGGCACCGACCTGGCCGTGGCCCATCAGGTGACCGCGCCGTTGTCCGGGCTGGGCGGGCTGACCGTGGCGGTCGCTCTGTCGCCGCGTCTGGTCACCCCGGACGGTTCCTGCACCGTGTACACCGCCGCGTTCGGGCCCGGGGACGCCGGGCCCGGGTCGGTCGCGATGGTCGGCGACAGCCTGCTGGCCCAGGTGGTGCCGGCCAGAGGTGGCGCTCTCGGGAGCTCGGGGAGCTCGGGGGCGACCGTCTCCCCGGTGCCGGGTGCCTCGGCGATGACGGTGCCCTACGGTGCCGCGGGTTCGGTGGACGGAGCCTCCGACAGCCGGGTTTCCGGGGGCGGTGCCTCCGGGACAGGGGCTGGCGGTGGTTCCGGGGCCGGGATGATGGGTGCCCCGGGGGCGTGGCGCCTGCTCACGACGGGCCTGATGCCGGGCCGGGTGCCGGAGGCCGTCATGCCGGGCCGGGTGCCGGAGGCCGTCGCCTCGGGGGCCCCGGGCGCGTCACTGATCGGCCCGCTGCCCGCCGCCCTGCGCGCCGAGGGGTACCGGGCCCAGGTCGAGGCGCAGGGCGGACGCCGCTGGGTGGTGGTGGATCCGGCCGGGCTCGGCCCGCTGGAGATCGCCGACGCCACCCTCACCGACGAACTGCGGGGACTGCGGCAGGCCGGCACCGTGGTGGCCGCCCTGGGCACCAACGACGCCGGCTGGTCAGCCCTCGCCCCCGACAATGCCCAGTTCGCCACGCGGCTCACCGGCACCCTGAAAGCACTGGGCCGCACCCTGGACGAACTCGGCCGGCAGGAGCACTGCACCGTGCTGGTCACCGTGGCGGGCCTGAACAAGACCTACTCGGGCACCGCCCCCGGGCGCTTCGGCCTGGCCGCCACGAAGATCAACGACCTGCTGCGCCGCCGGGCCCGCACCGATCCCCACCTGGCCCTGTACGACTGGGGTGCCCAGGCCGACCAGCACGGTTACGGTTCGGCCGCGCCCTGGTTCGGTCCGGACACGATCCACCTGGCCCCGGCCGGCATCACCGCCTACGCCCGTGCCCTCACCCAGGCCGCCGACCTGGGCTGCGGCTGAGGCCGAAACCGCGGTGACGGCCGCGGCCGTGGTGACTGCCGCCGCCGTGGTGACTGCCGCGGCCGTGGCGAACCGGGCCTCAGGTCCGGGTGGCGCCGCCGGCCCGGTCCCCGGCACTCACCGCCACCGCCAAGTCGGCCGCGAACGCCGCGTTGTTGCGGATCAGCGCCACGTTGGCGGCCAGGCTGCGGCCGCCGGTGAGCTCGTTCACGCGGGCCAGCAGGAACGGGGTGACGTGCTTGCCCTTCACGCCCTGCTCATCGGCGTCGTGCAGGGCCTGCTCGATGATGCCGTCGATCTCCGCCGGGGCCAGGGCGTCGGCCTCCGGGATCGGGTTGGCCACCAGCACACCGCCCAGCCCCAGCGCGCGCTGCGTGGCGATCAGAGCGGCCAGTTCCGCGGCCGTGTTCACCCGGTGCGCGACCGGCAGGCCGCTGGTGCGCGAGAAGAAGGCCGGGAACTCGTCGGTGCCGACGCCGACCACGGGCACCCCGTTGGTCTCCAGCACCTCCAGGGTGGCGGGCAGATCGAGGATCGACTTGGCCCCCGCGCAGACCACGGTCACCGGGGTGAGGCCCAGCTCGACCAGGTCGGCGGAGACGTCGAACGTGGTCGAGGCACCCCGGTGCACTCCCCCGATGCCCCCGGTGGCGAAGACGCCGATACCGGCCCGCGCGGCGATGTACATGGTGGCGGCGACGGTGGTGCCCGCCGTGGCGCCGGTGGCGACCAGCGCGGCCAGATCGCGGCGTGAGGCCTTGGCCACCTCGTCCGGCGCGGCCAGCCGTTCCAGCGCGGCGTCGTCGAGGCCCACCCGCAGCCTGCCCCCGACCAGGGCGATCGTGGCCGGCACGGCGCCGTGGTCGCGCACCACCTGCTCGATCTCACGGGCCGTGGCCAGGTTCTGCGGGTACGGCATGCCGTGGCTGATGATCGTGGACTCCAGCGCCACCACGGCGCGACCGTCCGCGAGCGCGCCGGCCACCTCCGCGCTGACCTGGAGCAATGGACCGTGGCCGGTGATCACGCCGGATGCGGGCATCCCGCATTTTATGCCGCGGGAACGCCCTTTTCGAGGCCGTTCGGGCGTTTCTCAGGAGGCGGGCAGCACGCTCAGTTCGCTCTCCACCGTCCGGGCCGCCCGTTCCGCTCCGGCGCGGGCCGCGGTCACCAGGTCGGCACCGCCGATCAGCGCCGCCAGGGTGCCGGCCATCAGGGCGTCCCCGGCGCCGGTCACGTCGATCGGTGAAGCAGGGACGGCGGGCACCTCGGCCAGCACGCCCTCACTCGCGACCACCAGGCCGGCCGGGCCCCGGGTGAGCAGGACCGCCCCGGCTCCCGCGGCACGCAGGGCGGTGGCCAGGGTCTTGTCGTCGCCGTCGGTGGGCAGCCCGTGACGGCCGAGCCAGGCGCGGGCCTCGGCGCGATTACAGCTCAGCAGGCTCAGGCCGGAGAGGTCTCGCGGCAGCCGGAGCACCTTGTGGGTCGAGACGGCGTCGAACGCGACCGGCCGGGCTTCTCGTCGTCCCTGATCGAGGGCCAGGGCGAGCACCGGCGGGCTCAGGTTGCCGTCGCAGAACACCCAGCCCTGACCCGGCCAGGCGGCCTGGAGATGGCCGGTGGTGATGCGGTCGAGCACGGCCATCGCGGCGGCGCCCACACTCAGTCCGCCGTCCGGTTCGAGCAGGGCCACGTACTGCGCGGTGACCTCACCCGGCAGCACGGCGACGTGATCGGTCGCGATGCCGCACCGCTGCGCGGCGAGGATCAGGGCCTGGCCCGGGGCGTCGTCCCCGACCGCCGACAACAGCGAGACGGGCACCCCCAGCGCCGCGAGGTTCTCGGCGACGTTGCGGGCCACCCCGCCGAGCGACGCCGAGCCGGTGCCCGGGTTAGAGGTGCCGGCGACGGCCGGCGCGGTGAAGCGGATCTTGAGATCCACCACCGCGCCGCCGGCGCACAGCACCTGTGTGATGTCAGGCCTCGATGACCAACGGGATGATCATCGGACGACGACGGTAGGACTCGTTCACCCACCGGCCGACGACCCGCCGCACGATCTGCTGCAACTGGTGCGTGTCGTTGTTCGTGCCGTTGCTGGCCGCGTCGCGGAGAGCGTCGATGATGCGCGGGCGCACCTTGTCGAACACCGCGTCGGTCTCGGCGAAACCACGGGCGTGGATCTCCGGGCCGGCCAGCACCTTGCCGCTGGCCGAGTCGACCACCACGATGATCGAGATGAAGCCCTCCTCACCGAGGATGCGACGGTCTTTCAGGTCCGCCTCGGTGATCTCGCCGACCGTGGAGCCGTCGACGTAGACCAGGCCGCACTCCACCTTGCCGGCGATGGTGGCCTTGCCGTCGATCAGGTCGACGACCACGCCGTCCTCCGCCACCAGCACCCGATCACGCGGCACCCCGGTCTTGATCGCCAGCTCGGCGTTCGCCACCAGGTGCCGGGTCTCGCCGTGCACCGGCATGACGTTCTTCGGCTTGATGATGTTGTAGCAGTACAGCAGCTCACCGGCGCTGGCGTGGCCGGACACGTGCACCCGGGCGTTGCCCTGGTGCACGACCTTGGCGCCGAGGCGGGTGAGCCCGTTGATCACCCGGTACACCGAGTTCTCGTTGCCGGGAATCAGGGACGACGCGAGCACCACCGTGTCTCCCGCACCCACCTGCACCCGATGGTCGCGGTTGGCCATCCGGGACAGGGCGGCCATCGGCTCGCCCTGGGAACCGGTGCACATCAGCACGACGCGCTCGTCGGGCAGGTCGTCGACGGCCTTGATGTCGATCAGCACACCCGGCGGCACGGTCAGGTAGCCCAGGTCACGGGCGATGCCCATGTTGCGCACCATCGAGCGGCCGACCAGGGCCACCCGGCGGTTGTGAGCGTGGGCGGCGTCGAGCACCTGCTGCAC
This sequence comes from Kineosporia corallincola, assembly GCF_018499875.1. Taxonomy (GTDB): domain Bacteria; phylum Actinomycetota; class Actinomycetes; order Actinomycetales; family Kineosporiaceae; genus Kineosporia; species Kineosporia corallincola. The sequence continues at coordinate 47,805 of NZ_JAHBAY010000021.1, forward strand.
CCGGTGCACGTGCGAGGCGAACGAGGCCACGATGATGCGGCGCTCGGCCGCGCCGAACACCGAGTTCAGCACCGGGGTGATGTCACGCTCGGACACCGTGAAGCCCGGCACCTCGGCGTTGGTCGAGTCCGGCATGAACAGGTCCACGCCGGCCTCGCCCAGCCGGGCGAAGGCCCGCAGGTCGGTGATCCGGCCGTCCAGCGGCAGCTGGTCCATCTTGAAGTCACCGGTGTGCAGCACGGTGCCCGCACCGGTGGTCACGGCGACCGCCAGGGCGTCCGGGATGGAGTGGTTGACCGCCACGAACTCGCAGTCGAACGGGCCGAACTGCTCCTTCTGCCCCTCCTTCACGGCGAGCGTGATCGGGGTGATCCGGTGCTCCTTCAGCTTGGCCTCGACCAGGGCGAGGGTGAGCTGGGAGCCGACCAGGGGCAGGTCGTCCTTCAGGCGCAGCAGGTACGGCACCGCACCGATGTGGTCTTCGTGGCCGTGCGTGAGCACGACCGCCACCACGTCGTCGAGCCGGTCGGCGATGTAGGAGAAGTCGGGCAGGATCAGGTCGACGCCAGGCTGGTGGTCCTCCGGGAACAGCACCCCGCAGTCGATGATCAGGAGCTTGCCCTTGTGCTCCAGCACAGCCATGTTCCGGCCGACCTCACCCAGCCCACCGAGCGGGACGACGCGCAGTGCGCCGTCCTTGATGGGTTTGGGCGGGCCGAGCTCGCTCAGGGTCTTGGTCACGCGGTCACCTCACCGGCGCACGCCGTGCGGGGCGCGTCGGTCGCAATTGCCAGGTTCAAAGAAGTTTTGCCTCCTCGAGGTCGCTGCGCAGCAGCGCTACCTCCTCGTTCGTTGCCGCCATCTGCGGCAGTCGTACTGTTCTTGTGGGCAGTACACCCATGAGTTCCAGGGCGGCCTTGGCCATCACCGCACCTTGTGCGCGGGTCATGATGCCTCGGACCGCGGGCAGTACCTCGGAGTTGATCCGCCGCGCGGTGACCAGGTCACCTGCGTCGACGGCCTCGACCATGCGCCGGTACTGCCCGGCAGCGACATGGCCGACGACACTGATCATGCCGGAGGCGCCGATGCTGAGCCAGGGCAGGTTGAGCTGATCGGTGCCGGAGTAGATCTCCAGACCGGTCTGCTCCAGCAGCCAGGCCCCCGCGAACAGGTCGTCCTTGGCGTCTTTCACCGCGACGATGTTGGGGTGCATGGCCAGCTCGAGCAGGGTCTCGCTCTGGATCGGGATCGCCGAGCGGCCCGGGATGTCGTACAGCATCACCGGCAGGTCGGTGGCGTCGGCCACGGCCGTGAAGTGCGCGACCAGCCCGGCCTGCGACGGCTTCGAATAGTACGGGGTGACGGCGAGCAGGCCGTGCGCGCCCGCCCTGGCGGCCTGGCGGCTCAGCTCGACGGTGTGCGCCGTGTCGTTGGTGCCGATGCCGGCGATGATCACCGCGCGGCCGCCGGCCGCCTCGATCACGGCCCGCAGCAGCTGGTCCTTCTCGACGTCGCTCGTGGTCGGCGACTCGCCGGTCGTGCCGGACACCACGAGTGCGTCGGCCCCGCCGTCGACCAGGTACGCCGCCAGCTTCTGGGCGGTGTCGAGGTCCAGTTCCCCGGTGGCGGTGAAGGGCGTGACCATGGCCACGCCGACAGAACCGAAAGAACGGGTGACAGGCTCCACGGGCATGTCGGCAAACGTTACCGGGCCCTGGAGCCCCTTCGGTGACGGCCGGACGGCGGGCCCCGGCAGTGCGGCCGGATGCCCCATTCGTCACTTCCTTCACAGCACGGCGAACCTCGGCCCACGGGGCCCGATCGGTCGGTCCGGCCATTGTCCCCGTTTCGTTCAGGGACGCCGGAAGTGCTCCTGTGCATCCCGCGCCACCGCCGGAGGATACGCCGGGCCCGGCCCGGAGGGGCCGTAAATCCACCATCCGGCCGCCGGGCACCACCGGTGCCGAATGATGGCGGGGTGCGGCGCAAAACAGTGAATTCCGGCGCTACTCGCTCGGGGGTTCGAGCAGCGCCGGAACTCGCAGGTCTCATCGGCGTGGCACCGGGGGATGTTACGGAAAGGCTGGAGAAGTGACGCGCGTCACATGACGGGCTCTGGCTCGGCGCGCCGGTAGTGGACGAACCGGTACCGGGTGCCGGTGCGCGACAGCAGCCAGTCCTCGCTCTGGCCGGCCTCCGGCAGCCACTGCGGACCGACGGCGGGGGCGAAGGTGTCGCCGGGGACGTCGAGGTCGACCTCGGTGACCACCAGGCGGGAAGCCATCGGCAGGAAGGTGGCGTAGACCGCGCCGCCACCCATCACCCAGACCTCGCGGTCGGTTGCTTGCGCGCCCTCGGTTGCTTCGGCGTCTTCGGTTGCTTCCGCGTTCCAGGCTCTGGCCGCGGCCAGGGCCTCCTGCGGTGAGTGCGCCACCGTCGCGCCCTCGGCGCGCCAGGCCGGGTCTCGGGTGAGCACCACGTTGAGCCGGCCGGGCAGGGGGCGGAAGCGCTCGGGCAGCGAGTCCCAGGTGGCCCGGCCCATGATCACGGCGTGGCCCTTGGTGAGACGGCGGAAACCGGCCTGGTCCTCGGGGACCTGCCAGGGGATGTCGCCGTCGCGCCCGATCACGCCGCCCCGGGCCTGGGCCCAGATCAGGCTCAGCGACATCAGACCGCCACCTTGCCGCGGATCAGCGGGTGCGGGTCGTAGCCGACGACCTCGATGTCTTCGTAGGCGTAGCTGAACAGGTCTGCCGCCTGGTTCACCGTGATCTCGGGAAACGGGCGCACGTCGCGGCTCAGCTGCTCGGTGACCTGCTCCACGTGGTTGTCGTAGATGTGGCAGTCACCGCCGGTCCAGATCAGCTCGCCGGGAGTCAGGCCGGTCTGCTGGGCCACCAGGTGCAGCAGCAGCGCGTAGCTGGCGATGTTGAACGGCACACCGAGGAACAGGTCGGCGCTGCGCTGGTACACCTGCACGCTCAGCTCGCCGTTCGCCACGTAGAACTGGAACAGCAGGTGGCACGGGGGCAGGGCCATGTTGTCGATCTCGGCCACGTTCCAGGCCGACACGATCATGCGGCGGGAGTCGGGGTTGGCGCGGACGGTGCTGACCAGGTCGGCCATCTGGTCGATGTGGCCGCCGCCGGGCGTGGGCCAGGAACGCCACTGCACGCCGTAGACCGGGCCGAGTTCACCCTCGGGCGAGGCCCACTCGTCCCAGATGGTGACGCCCTGCTCGTGCAGCCAGCCGATGTTCGAGTCGCCGCGCAGGAACCACAGCAGCTCGACCGCCACCGACCTGAAGTGCACCTTCTTGGTGGTGATCAGCGGAAAGCCGTCGCGCATGTGGAAGCGCATCTGGTGGCCGAAGACGCTGCGCGTGCCGGTGCCCGTGCGGTCGGACTTGGTGACACCGTTCGCCATCACGTGGGCCAGCAGGTCTTCGTACTGCGTCGACTTCATGCCCGGGATCGTACGACGGGCCACCGACAGACATGGACAACCACCGACGTGCCACTGGCAGCCCGCCGACAGCCCGCACCGGTTCAGGCCGGGACGACCCGGACGCCGTCCCCGGTGATCACGAATCGCACCGCCGACAGGTCCGGCACGATCGCCTCGGCGTCGAGATCGCCGTCGGGGTGGGTGGTGGTCAGCGCGAGCCGGGCCGCGCCGGCCGCCAGACCGGAGGCCAGACCGGCCGGGGCGTCCTCCACCACCAGGCAGTCGGCAGCGTCCACACCGAGCCGGCCGGCGGCCAGCAGGTACGGCGCCGGGTCCGGCTTGCCCACCTCCACCATGTCGGCGGTGACCAGCACCTCCGGTGGCTCCAGGCCGGTCGCGCCGAGCCGGGCGACGGCCAGGTCATGCACGCACGAGGTGGCGATCGCCGCGCGGCCGGCCGGGGCCAGCACGCCCAGGGCCTCCCGGCTGCCCGGCAGCACCTCGATGCCGGTGAGGTCCTCGGTCTCGATCTGCTCGATGCGCCGGGTCGCCTGCTCCCACAGCTGCGGGGTGCCCGGCATCAGCGAGGGCACGATCTGTGCCGCCGGGACGCCGTGCCAGGTGCCGAAACCAGTCAGGTGGACGCCGTACTCGTCCGCCCAGCGCATCCACGACCGCTCCACCGCCGGGGTGGAGTCGATCAGGGTGCCGTCCATGTCGAACAGCACGGCGGCGAAGGTGCGCCCGGTCAGGGGACCCAGGAGATCGTTGTCGGCCACGCGCGCCAGCCTAGCCAGAGCCGGAAGAGTGTCGGTGGGCGGTGGAATGATGCGGACATGGCATCGAACGTCCTGGTCCGGCCCGCCCGCGCCTCCGACCCGGCGGTGATCGGCTCCATCCAGGCCCGCGCCTGGGGCATCGCCTACGCCGAGCTGCTCCCGGCCCAGGCTCTGGCGGCGCTCACGCCGTCCGAACTGACCCCGGTCTGGCGCGAGGCGGTGCTGCGCCCGCCGAGCCCGAAACACGGTGTTTTCGTGGCGGTCTCCGACGACCTGGTGGTGGGTTTCGCCTCGGTCGCGCCGAGCGACGACCACGACGCGAACGGCGAGACGGGTGCCCTCGGCGTGCTCGCGGTCGATCCCGGCCACCAGCAGGCCGGCCACGGTTCGCGGCTGCTCTCGGCGGCGGTCGATCACCTGCGCAACCACGGGCTGAACGCGATGACGGTCTGGGTCCCCGAGGCCGACGAGGCCCGGGCCCGGTTCTTCACCTCGGCCGGCATGGTGGCCGACGGCGCCCGGCGGTCCTTCGCCGGACCGGGCGGTGCCACGGTCACCGAAGTGCGCTACGGCGCGGAGATCTCGGGTGCCTGACTCACCGGGCGAGCCGGTCGACGGCGACGGAGCCCCCACGGCGCCCCCGCTCCCCGGCTCTGCGCCGCGTCTCACCGGCATCGACGTGGCCAGGTCGTTCGCGCTGTTCGGCATGATGGCCACCCACGTGCTGCTCGGTGCCGGCTCGGACGACGGGGCGATGGGCGCCGTTCACCAGATCGCCGGGGGCCGGGCCGCGGCCCTGTTCGCGGTGCTGGCCGGGGTCGGGCTGGCGCTGGCCTCCGGGGGCGAACGGCCCACCCCGCGCAGGATCGCCCGCGCCCGTCACGTCACGCTGGTGCGCTCGGGCGCGCTGGTGGCGCTCGGCCTCACGCTCGGCCTGGCCGACACCCCGGTCGCGATCATCCTGGCCTACTACGGCGTGCTGTTCCTGGTCGCGGTGCCGGTGCTGGCCTGGCCGGCGCGGCGGCTCGCGGCCGCCGCCGTCATCTGCGCGGTGGTCACGCCCGCCGTCAGCCACTGGCTGCGCGGGGCGGGCGGGCTCGACGAGGCCTCCGGCGAGAACCTTTCCTGGGCAACCCTTTTCCCGCTGGTGCCGGCCGTGCGGCATCTGCTGCTGACCGGCTACTACCCCGTGCTCACCTGGACCACCTACCTTTTCGCCGGCCTGGCGGTGGGCCGGCTGGCGTTGCGCAGCCCGCGGGTCGCGGCAGCCGTGGCCGCGACCGGCGCGGCGCTGGCGGCCGGGTCGTGGCTGGTGTCGGTCGCCGCGGTGCATCTGGCCGGGGGGTTCGGCTCCCTGGTCACCGAGGGACTGCTGCCGCGCTACTCCGCCGACGGCCGCACCCCCAACGACGGCTTCTACGGCACCACGCCGGTCAACGACCCGTGGTGGCTGCTGGTGCGGGTGGCGCACAGCGGCTCGATCACCGACCTGGTGCACACGGTGGGCACGTCCCTGCTCGTGCTCGGCCTGACCCTGCTCGCGGTGCACGCGCTGACCCGGCGAAAACCGGTGCCCGCCCTGGTCCGGGTGCCGCTGCGGATGCTGGCCGCGGCCGGCTCGATGACGCTCACGCTCTACTGCGTGCACGTGCTCGCGGTCGGTGTGAACACCGGCGCCCTGCGCGAGCCGATCGTGCCGGCCTGGCCCTACCTGGTGCTGAACGTCGTGGGGGCGATCATCATCGCCCTGCTCTGGGGCGCGCCCCGGCGCCGCGGCCCGCTGGAAGAGGCGATCGTCTCGATGGCCGGGGTCGCCGCGCGGGGCTGAGCCGGGCGAGCCGGGCACCCATGTGGCTGGCCCGCCCAGGCACGACCAGGCACGACCACAAGACCGGGCCCGCCCAGGCCGCGAAACCAGCGTCCTACAGGTAGTTCTCCAGCCCTCGCACCAGGCCGGGCCGCCCCGACACCTGGCGCACCGCCAGCAGCACGCCCGGCATGAACGAGACCCGGTCGAAGCTGTCGTGGCGGATGGTCAGCTGCTCACCGGGACCACCGAGCAGCACCTCCTCGTGGGCCACCAGGCCCTGCAAGCGCACCGAGTGCACGCGCACGCCGTCGACGTCCGCACCGCGAGCGCCGTCGAGCACGGCCGTGGTGGCGTCAGGCGATGCGGGCAGGCCGGCCTCGCGGCGTGAGGCCGCGATCTGCGCGGCGGTGTGCCGTGCCGTGCCGGAGGGGGCGTCGGCCTTGTTCGGGTGGTGCAGCTCCACCACCTCGACCGACTCGAAGTACCTGGCCGCCTCGGCCGCGAAGCGCATGAGCAGCACCGCGCCGAGTGCGAAGTTGGGGGCCAGCAGAACGCCGACGCCGGGTGCCTTCGCGAGCGCCGCGCGCACCCTGGCCAGGCCGTCCTCGGTCCAGCCGGTGGTGCCGACCACAGCGTGCACGCCCTGCTCCACGCAGGTCACCACGATGTCGTCGACGCCGTCCGGCGAGGTCATGACGACCGCGACGTCCGCACCCTTGAGCCCGGCGACCAGGTCGTCGCCCGACCCGACCCGCGCACTCAGCGTCAGATCGGCGGCGGCCTCCACCGCGTCGCAGGTGGTCTTGCCCATTCGACCGGCCGCGCCGATCACCGCTACCGCTGTCACGCAGGTGAAGGTATCAGCGCCACCGATGACCAGGCAGCCAACCGGGCAGCCAACCATCCGGCCTCAGGACAGCGCGGTGTCCGGCGTGGACAGTTCCGCCGCCCGGCTGGTGTCTTTCAGGTCCACGCCCGAGCGTCCCAGCTGCCGGGCCCCGGCCACCAGCCCGGCGACCACCCGGGCCGCCACCTCGTAGGCCAGGCCGCCGGGGGCATGGATGTTGGACACGCAGTTGCGGTCGGAGTCGGCCCGCCCGGGCTCCGGGTGATGGGTCAGGTACACGCCCAGGCTGTCCGCCACGGACAGCCCCGGACGCTCGCCGATCAGCACCAGCACCGTGCCCACGCCGAGGGCCGCGCCGATGTGGTCGCCCAGCCCCACCCGAGCCTGCGTGGCGATCACCGGTGGGGCCAGGGTCAGCGTCGGCGGCAGGGCTCTCACCAGGGCGGACAGCAGGGCGGGCCCGTGCGTGGCCAGAGCCCGGGCCGAAAGACCGTCCGCCAGGACGAATCCCACGTCCGCCGTCGAACGGGGGACGACGGGAGAACCGGCCGGCACCCGCCCCAGGTCCGGACGCCGCAGGTACTCCGCCCGGTCGGCCGCACGGCTGGTCACGGTCGTCGGATGCCCGAGCCGCGGCCCCGCACCCCCGCTCTCACCGGCCTCACCGTCGTCCGGCCCGGCGCACACCCCCGACCGCACCAGCTCCGCGATCAGCTTGTCCACGTCCAGCGGGTCGTGCACGGCGTCCCGGGCGATCGCGTGGGCCAGCCGGAACTCCAGCACCCGCGAGGTCGGCATCCCGTCGCCCGCCCGGCCCAGGCCGATCCGGGCCTGGGTGGTGGCGCGCAGCTCGTCCCAGAAGTCCGTCACCGCCCCACCGCCGTCAGCGAGCGCAGCACCGAGGACGACGCCTCGACCGGCAGCACCCGCCCCTCGTCGTCCATCAATTGCATGGTGCGCAGCCACGCCTCGAACTCCGGCGCCGGCCGCGACCCGAGCACCTGCCGGGTGTACAGCGCGTCGTGGAACGACGTGCTCTGGTAGCCGAGCATCACGTCGTCCGCGCCCGGCACCGCGATCACGAACGAGCAGCCCGCCACACCGAGCAGGGTCAGCAGGTTGTCCATGTCGTCCTGGTCGGCCTCGGCATGGTTGGTGTAGCAGACGTCCACGCCCATCGGCAGACCGAGCAGCTTGCCGCAGAAGTGGTCCTCCAGACCCGCACGGACGATCTGCTTGCCGTCGTACAGGTATTCCGGCCCGATGAACCCGACCACGGTGTTCACCAGCAGCGGCTCGAACTCCCGGCAGACCGCGTAGGCCCGGGCCTCCAGCGTCTGCTGGTCCACCGGGCGCCCGTTCACGCCGCGGTGCGCGTCCGCCGACAGGGCCGAGCCCTGACCGGTCTCCATGTACATCACGTTCTGCCCGACCGTGCCCCGGTTCAGCGACAGCCCGGCCTCGTGTCCCTCCCGCAGCAGGGCCAGGTCGACGCCGAAGCCCTGGTTCGCGGCCTGGGTGCCGGCCACCGACTGGAACACCAGGTCGACCGGCACCCCGGCCTCGATCAGCCCGATGGTGGTGGTGACGTGGGTGAGAACGCAGGTCTGGGTGGGGATGTCGTAGGCCGAGCGGATCCCGTCGAGCAGGTGCAGCAGGTCGGCGCAGGTCTGCGGCGAGTCGCCGGCCGGGTTCACGCCGATCACCGCGTCGCCGCAGCCCAGCAGCAGACCGTCGAGCGTGGCCGCGGCGATGCCGCGCAGGTCGTCGGTGGGATGGTTGGGCTGGAGGCGGGTGGCCAGGCGGCCGGGCAGTCCCACGGTCGAGCGGAACGCCGTGGTCACCCGGGTGGCCCGGGCCACCGCGATCAGGTCCTGGTTGCGCATCAGCTTGCTCACCGCGGCCACCATCTCCGGGGTCAGCCCGGGGGCCAGGGCGCCCAGTACCGCCCCGGCCTGCGGCTTCGGTGCCAGGTCGAGCAGCCAGTCGCGAAATCCGCCCACGGTCAGCGATTTCACCGGCTCGAAGGCATCCGGCGCGTGCGTGTCGAGGATCAGCCGGGTGACCTCGTCGGTCTCGTACGGCACCAGCGGCTCGTCGAGGAACTGCCGCAGCGGCACCTCGGCGAGGGCCAGCTGGGCGGCCACCCGCTCGGCGTCGGAACCCGCGGCGCACCCGGCCAGCTCGTCGCCCGACCTGAGTGGGGTGGCCTTCGCCATCAGGTCGACGAGGCCGTCGAACTGGTACGTCGTGCCCCGGCTCGTCTGCGTGTACCTGACCATGGCACGACCTCCGCTCGGCGAATCACCGCCATCCCACCATCGGGTCCCGGCAGCGTCAACGAACGGGTCGTTTCGGTCGTGGGTCGGTGTGTTTCGGCCGGTTCCGGCGATCGGCGGGAGGGCCATAACAGTTGAGGACGCCGGGAGCCCCACCGGGCCCACCGACGTCCTCGAACTGAAGGTCGTGCTTACTCCAGCCGGAAGGTGCGGCCTTCGTCGAACGGGCCCACCACCGCCAGCGACATCGGCCGGGACACCAGGTCGGCGGCCAGCTCGCGCACGTCGGCGGCGGAGATCGAGCGGATCCGGTCCAGAGCCTTGTCAAGGCCCAGGTACTCACCGTGCACCAGCTCGGCCTTGCCCAGCCGGGACATCCGGGAACCGGTGTCTTCGAGGCCCAGCACCAGACCGCCGGCCAGCTGGCCGTGGGCGCGGTGCAGTTCCTCCTCCGGCACACCGTCGGCGGCCAGGCGGCGCAGTTCGGCCACCATCAGCGCGATCACCTCGTCGGTGCGGGCCGGGGTGCAGCCCGCGTACAGACCGAAGTAGCCGGAGTCGGAGTAGCCACTGGCGAACGAGTACACCGCGTAGGCCAGGCCCCGCTGCTCGCGGATCTCCTGGAACAACCGGCTGCTCATCCCGCCGCCGAGCACCGCGTTGAGCACCGACATGGCATAACGCCGCGAGTCGGTGGCGACCAGCGAGGTGGTGCCGACCACCACGTTGGCCTGCTCGGTCGGGCGGTTCACCACGACCAGTCGGTGCGGGGTGCCACCGGACGACGCGCCGGCCTGCTCCCGTTCCGGCTGCGACACATCACGCCGGGCGAAGGGCGCGTCGCCGGCGCCGATCGTCCAGCCGGACCGGGCCAGGCTGGCCTGGACCAGTTCGCACACCCGGTCGTGATCCACCCCACCGGCCACCGTGACCACCAGGCCGGGGGCCCGGTAGTGCTCGGCGTAGTGGTCGAGGATGTTCTCGCGACGCACGGCCCGGATCGTCTCCGGCGTGCCACCGATCGGCCGGCCCAGCGGATGCTGCCCCAGAACCAGTTCGGCGAACCGCTCGTGCACCACGTCGGCCGGGTCGTCGTCGTTCATCGCGAGCTCTTCGAGGATGACCCCGCGCTCGCTCTCGACGTCACCGGCCTCCAGCCGGGCACCGGTGACCATGTCGCAGAGCACGTCGACGGCCATCGGCAGGTCGTCGTCGAGCACCCGGGCGTAGTAGCAGGTGTGCTCCTTGCCGGTGACCGCGTTGGACTCACCGCCGACCCGGTCGAACGCGGTGGCGATGTCCATCGCGCTGCGCCGGGCCGTGCCCTTGAACAGCAGGTGCTCGAGGAAATGGGTGGAGCCGTGGTGGCCGGTGGTCTCGTCGCGCGAGCCGACACCGACCCAGAACCCGATCGTGGCGGAACGCAGTCCGGGCATCGCCTCCGACAGCACCCGGACCCCGCCGGGGAGGACGGTCCGGCGCACGACGGCGCCGGCGTCCTCCCCCGCGATGGTCTGGGACGATCCGGAGGCTCCCGCTGCGACCAGCGGCAGAGGAGTCGCCGTCACGATCAGGAGTTCGCGTCCGCCGTCTCGGACTTGCCCTCGGTCTCCTCTTCCAGGACCGGGGCCAGCGAGAGCTTGCCACGCGGGTCGATCTCGGCGATCTCGACCTGGACCTTCTGGCCGATCTTCAGAACGTCCTCGACGTTCTCCACCCGCTTGCCACCGACCATGCGGCGGATCTGCGAGATGTGCAGAAGACCGTCCTTGCCCGGCACCAGGGACACGAACGCACCGAAGGTCGTCGTCTTCACGACGGTGCCCAGGTAGCGCTCCCCGACCTCGGGCATGGTCGGGTTGGCGATCGCGTTGATCGCCGTCCGGGCGGCCTCGGCCGAGGGGCCGTCGGTCGCGCCGATGTACACCGTGCCGTCGTCCTCGATCGAGATGTCGGCGCCGGTGTCGTCCTGGATCTGGTTGATCATCTTGCCCTTCGGGCCGATGACCTCACCGATCTTGTCGACGGGGACCTTCACGCTGATGACGCGCGGCGCGAACGGGGACATCTCGTCCGGCCGGTCGATCGCCTCGCTCATCACGTCGAGGATGTGCAGCCGGGCCTCGCGGGCCTGGGTCAGCGCGGCGGCCAGCACCGACGCCGGGATGCCGTCGAGCTTGGTGTCGAGCTGGATCGCGGTGACGAACTCGGAGGTACCGGCGACCTTGAAGTCCATGTCACCGAAAGCGTCCTCGGCACCGAGGATGTCGGTGAGAGCCGCGTACTCCGTCTTGCCGTCGACCGTGTCGGACACCAGGCCCATGGCGATGCCGGCGACCGGGGCGCGCAGCGGCACACCGGCGTTCAGCAGGGCCAGGGTGGAGGCGCAGACCGAACCCATCGAGGTGGACCCGTTGGAGCCGAGGGCCTCGGAGACCTGACGGATCGCGTAGGGGAACTCCTCGCGGCTCGGCAGGACCGGGACGAGCGCACGCTCGGCCAGGGCGCCGTGACCGATCTCGCGGCGCTTCGGCGAACCGACGCGACCGGTCTCACCGGTGCTGTAGGGCGGGAAGTTGTAGTTGTGCATGTACCGCTTGCGGGTCACCGGGGAGAGGGTGTCCAGCTGCTGCTCCATGCGCAGCATGTTCAGCGTGGTGACACCCAGGATCTGGGTCTCGCCGCGCTCGAACAGCGCCGAGCCGTGCACGCGCGGGATGACCTCGACCTCGGCGCCGAGCTGACGGATGTCGGCCAGGCCACGGCCGTCGATGCGCACCTTGTCTTTCAGGATGCGCTGACGGACCAGCTTCTTGTTGACGGCGCGGAAAGCGGCCGAGACCTCTTTCTCGCGGCCCTCGAACTCGGCCGAGAACTTGGCCTTGATGCCGTCTTTCAGCTCGTCCAGACGGCTCTCGCGCTCCTGCTTGCCGGCGATCGTGAGCGCCTGCGTCATGTCGTCGGACACCGCGGCGGCGACGGCCTGGAACACGTCGTCCTGGTAGTCCGGGAACAGCGGGAACTCGGCGGTCGGCTTGGCGGCCGCGGCGGAGACCTCGGCCTGCGCCTTGCACAGAGCGGCGATGAACGGCTTGGAGGCCTCCAGACCGGCGGCGACCACGTCTTCGGTGGGGGCGCCGGCGCCCTGGTCCTTGATCAGGGTCCAGGAGCCCTCGGTGGCCTCGGCCTCGACCATCATGATCGCGACGTCCTCGGTGCCGTCCTCCGTGGTGACGACGCGACCGGCGACGACCATGTCGAACACGGCCCGCTCGATCTCGTCGTGCCGCGGGAAGCCGACCCACTGGCCGTCGATCAGGGCCACGCGCACGCCACCGATCGGGCCGGAGAAGGGCAGGCCGGAGATCTGGGTGGACAGCGACGCGGCGTTGATCGCCACGACGTCGTAGGGGTCGGCCGGGTTCAGCGCCAGCACGGTGATGACGACCTGGACCTCGTTGCGCAGGCCCTTGACGAAGGTCGGGCGCAGCGGGCGGTCGATCAGGCGGCAGGCCAGGATGGCCTCGGTGCTGGGCCGGCCCTCACGGCGGAAGAACGAGCCGGGGATCTTCCCGGCCGCGTACATCCGCTCCTCGACGTCGATCGTCAGGGGGAAGAAGTCGAACTGGTCCTTCGGCTGCTTGCCGACCGTGGTGGCCGACAGCAGCATCGTGTCGTTGTCGAGGTAGACGGCGACGGAGCCGGCGGCCTGCTTGGCCAGACGCCCGGTCTCGAAACGGACCGTGCGCGTGCCGAACTTGCCGTTGTCGATGACGGCCTCGGCCGCGGTGATCTCGGGACCCTCCAAGGGTCACTCTCCTGTTCTTCCGCGGCTGCGCCGCGGCATCGGGCAGGAGTGGTGCGGGAGCCGTGGTCGAGACGTTCCGGTCTTCGATCGAGGCCCACGCGTCCGCCCTGTGGGCTGCCCGCGGAGGCCACTACCGAGGACCGGTGACCGGCTCCTCGCCGACCCCTCCTGTGGTTCGTACTCACTGAAGTGTTGCCGGTGTTGCTGTGTTACCGGTGGTGCCGATTGTGCTACGGCCCACCGACAACCCGATGATCGGGCATCGATGGGCCGATGGCACGACCTGACACACCGAAGAGGCCGTGCCCGGATGTCCGGTCACGGCCTCAGGGAGTCAGCGGCGCAGGCCGAGACGCTCGATCAGCGCCCGGTAGCGGGTGATGTCCTTCTTCTGGACGTACTTCAGAAGACGACGACGCTGGCCGACCAGCAGCAGCAGGCCACGCCGGCTGTGGTGGTCGTGCTTGTGCTCCTTGAGGTGCTCGGTGAGGTCCTTGATGCGCTGCGTCAGCATCGCGATCTGGACCTCGGGGGAACCGGTGTCACCCTCGACCGTCGCGTACTCCGCGATGATCTTCTTCTTCGTTTCGGCGTCGAGCGGCACTCGATCTCCTCGTGAATTCGCTGCGCGGCGCCCCGGGGCACATCCACCCGGGCACTCTGGTTCCGCGGCCGATCTAACGGCACCCGCTACGTTAACAGCGCGGCGCCCCGTCAACCCAATTGAGGGACGACGGCACGCTCCGTACTGATCACCGGTCAGGCCGGGGTGTTCACCCCGAGCACCTCCCGGCACCGGGCGACGTCGTCGTTCATCTGCTTGATCAGTGCCTCGATCCCGTCGAAACGCAGGGTGGGCCGCAACCGCTCGACGAACTCCACGGCGATCCGCTCGCCGTACAGGTCCAGGTCGTCGCGGCCGAGCACGTAGGCCTCGACCCGGCGCTGCTCGCCGTCGAAGGTCGGGTTGGTCCCCACCGAGATCGCGGCGGGCAGCCGCTCGCCGGTGTCGTGCTTCGAGCAGGCCCCCGGCTCACCCGTCTCGCCCGGCCGGACCAGCCAGCCCGCGTAGACGCCGTCGGTGGGCACCGCGCCGATCGCGTCGGTGGTCAGATTGGCTGTGGGAAAGCCCAGTTCACGGCCGCGATGGTCGCCGTGCACGACCACCCCGGTGACCCGGTGCGGGCGGCCCAGCACGTCGGCCGCGGCGGCCACGTCACCGGCCACGATCTGTTCCCGCACCAGGGTGGACGACCAGCGCCGGGCCCCCTCGCCGGTGTCCGGGCCCTTCAGGTCGGCCACCTCGTCGACGGTGAAGTGCAGGTCGGCGCCGAGCTCGCGGAGGGTGTCGATGTCGCCGGCGTTGCGGCGGCCGAAACGGGTGTCCGACCCGACCACCACCTCACGGGCGTGGAGGGCGTCCACCATCACCTCCTGCACGAACCGGCGCGGGCTCCACTCCGCCAGCTCGGCGGTGAACGGCAGCATCAGCACCGCGTCCAGCCCGGTGTCGGCCAGCAGCTCCAGCCGGTGCGCGGGGGTGGACAACGGCTGCGGAGCGCGATCGGGATGCAGCACCGCCAGCGGGTGCGGCGCGAAGGTGATGGCCACCGCCTTCAGGTTCTGACGTCGCGCGGCCTCGACCGTCCGGCTCAGAACGGCGAGATGCCCCCGGTGCACACCATCGAAATTGCCGACGGTCACCGCGGAGGGCCCGAACCCGGAAGGAACCTCACCGAGGTCCCGCCACACGTGCACCTGGCTCTGTTTCACGGGACAACTCTGCCAGGTAGGTACTTCAGTTCCACGTTCGGTGCTCCGATGTGGTGAAATCAGGCCGCTGTCGTGAGAGCAAGGTAACAAGGGCCTTACGCTCAGCGATCATTCAGCGACGAGCAGTTAAACCAAGTCCAGCGAGGACATCATGGACAGTCAGCGTGTTGCCGGTCGGGCCCCGATGCCCGCACAGCGAATCATCGACATCCACAGCAGCGGTGGCGGCTTCTGCGTCATCTGCGGAACGGTCTGGCCGTGCGCCCAGGCCGGTAAGCAGACGACGGACGAGAAGGTACTGGTCACCAGTTCTCGCTGAGTCGTCCCGTGCCGGGTGACCGGTGCCGGGCGAGCCCGGCGCCGGTCATCCGGTGAGGACGACGAGAGGCCGCGCGGTCAGCCCGGCGTCGGCGATCAGCGCCACCAGGTTCCCGTCCGGGGCGAACGCCGCCACCGGGCCGGGCCCCAGCTCGCTCGCCTCCAGCCGTTGCCCGTGGGCCAGGCGACGCGCCTCGTCCTCGGTCAGGTCCCGGCCGGTGAACGCGGCCCGGGCGGCGTCGGCGATCGGCAGGATGCCGAACGACTCCTCCAGCTCCGGCAGCGTGCGTGCACCGTCGAGGCGGTAGGGACCGACCCGGGTGCGCCGCAGCGCGGTCAGGTGCCCGGCACTTCCCAGGCTCTGACCGAGATCCCGCGCCAGGGCCCGGATGTAGGTGCCGGACGAGCAGACCACGTCCACGTCCACGTCGAGCACCGGCGTGCCCTCGTGCTCGGCCGGTCGCACCGCGAGCACGTCGAGGGCCACGGTCACCGGACGGGCCTCGAGCTTCACGTCCTCGCCCTCACGCACCCGGGCGTAGGCGCGCTTGCCGTCCTTCTTGATCGCGCTGACCGAACTGGGCACCTGCTGGATGTTGCCGCGCAGGAACTCCGCGGCGGCGTCCACGGCCTCCCGGGTCAGCGGCTCCTGGCCGGGGGCCGAGGAGACCTCGCCCTCGGCGTCGTCGGTGACGGTGCCGACGCCCAGGCGCATCGTGGCCGAGTAGGCCTTGTCCGCGCCGATCAGGTAGGTCAGCAGCCGGGTCGCCCGCTCCACCCCGATCACCAGCACACCGGTGGCCATCGGGTCGAGGGTGCCGGCGTGGCCGACCCGTCGGGTACCGGCCAGCCGGCGGATCCGGGAGACCACGTCGTGCGAGGTCATCCCGGCCGGTTTGTCCACGATCACCAGGCCGCTGGGACCCGGCTCACGGGACTTCACTCGTCGTCGTCCTCGTCGTCGTCCTGCGCCACCACGGGCTTCTTGTACGGGTCGGCGTCACCGGCGTACGTGGCGCCGCTGGCCAGGGCCGCCACCTCGGCGTCCCGCGCGTGCGCCTTGCTCAGCAGCTCGTTCATCTGCGCCGCCGACTCCGGCAGCGCGTCGGCGATGAACTCCAGGGTCGGCGTGAGCCGGATCCCGGTGCGCTTGCCCACCTCTGACCGCAGCACGCCCTTGGCGCTCTCCAGCGCGGCGGCGGTGGAGGCACGCTCCTCGTCGTCGCCGAACACGGTGTAGAAGACCGTGGCGTGCTGGAGGTCACCCGTGACCCGGGCGTCCGTGACGGTGATGAAGCCCAGCCGCGGATCCTTGATCCGCTTCTCCAGGGCCTCGGCCACCACCTCGCGCACCCGGTCGGCCAGCTTGCGAGCCCGTGCAGTGTCGGTCATCGTTCAGTCCCGCTCATCAGTCGTCGTCGGTGTCGCTCCACACCCGCAGACGGGCGGAGAGCACTTGTAGTTCGGGCCGGCCCGCCACCAGGCGCTCGCAGGACTCGAGCACCTCACGGCACTGGCCGGCCTCGGAAGAGACCAGGGCGACGCCGATCTCGGCACGCCGGTGCAGGTTGGCCTCGCCGGTCTCGGCGGCGTGCACCTCGAACTTGCGGCGTAGTTCGGCCACGACCGGCTTGATCACCGACCGCTTCTCCTTGAGCGAGTGCACGTCGCCCAGCAGCAGGTCCAGGGTCAGCGAACCGACGTACACGGCACCTCCACGTCATCGCCCTCGGCGCAGGCCGGACGGCGGGCCCCGAAGGACCCGCCGTCCGTGTTCAGCGTGCTCAGACGCGCGCCTTCTCCCGCATCTCGAAGGTCTGAATGATGTCCTCGTTCCGGATGTCGTTGAACGACCCCAGCCCGATACCACACTCGTAACCCTCGCGGACCTCGGTCGCGTCGTCCTTGAACCTCTTGAGCGACTCGATCGTGAGGTTGTCGCCGATGACCACGCCGTTGCGCAGCACGCGGGCCTTGCTGTTGCGCCGGATCTCGCCGGTGCGGACGATGCAACCCGCGATGTTGCCGAAGCGGCTGGAGCGGAAGATCTCGCGGATCTCCGCGGTGCCCAGCTCGGCCTCTTCATACTCCGGCTTGAGCAGACCCTTGAGGGACGCCTCGATCTCCTCGATCGCCTGGTAGATGACCGAGTAGTACCGGATGTCGACGCCCTCACGGTCGGCGTACTCCGCGTTCTGACCCTCGGACTTCACGTTGAAGCCGACGATGATCGCGTTGGACGCCACGGCGAGGTTGATGTTGTTCTTCGTGATCGCACCGACGCCGCGGTCGATGATCCGCAGCTCGACCTCTTCGCCGACGTCGATCTGGAGCAGCGCGTCTTCCAGGGCCTCGACCGAACCCGCGCCGTCACCCTTGAGGATGAGGTTGAGGGTCTCGACCTTGCCCTGCTCGAGGGCCTTGGTGAAGTCCTCGAGGCTGATCCGCTTGCGGGACTTGGCCAGGGCCGCGTTCCGCTCGATCGCCTCACGCTTCTCGGCGATCTGACGGGCGGTGCGGTCGTCGGGGGCCACCAGGAAGGTGTCACCGGCGCCGGGCACGCTGGTCAGACCGAGCACCATGACCGGACGGGACGGCGTGGCCACCTCGACCGACTCACCGTGCTCGTCGATCATGGCGCGGACGCGGCCGTGACCGGTGCCGGCCACGATCGAGTCACCGACGTGCAGCGAACCGGACTGGACCAGCACGGTCGCCACCGGGCCGCGGCCACGGTCGAGGTTTCCTTCGATCGCGACACCACGCGCATCCTTCTGCGGGTTGGCCCGCAGGTCGAGCGAGGCGTCGGCGGTCAGCAGGACGGCCTCGAGCAGACCGTCGATGTTCAGCCGCTGCTTCGCGGAGACCTCGACGAACATCGTGTCACCGCCGTACTCCTCGGCGACCAGGTTGTACTCGGTCAGCTGCTGCCGGATCTTGTCCGGGTTCGCGCCTTCCTTGTCGACCTTGTTGATGGCCACCACGATCGGCACGTCGGCCGCCTGAGCGTGGTTGAGCGCCTCGATCGTCTGCGGCATCACGCCGTCGTCGGCCGCGACCACCAGCACCGCGATGTCGGTGACCTTCGCACCACGGGCACGCATGGCGGTGAACGCCTCGTGACCCGGGGTGTCGATGAAGGTGATCGCGCGGTCCTGGCCCTCGTGCGTGGTGTGGATCTGGTACGCACCGATGTGCTGGGTGATGCCGCCGGCCTCGCCCGCCACCACGTCGGTCTGACGGATGGCGTCGAGCAGCTTCGTCTTACCGTGGTCGACGTGACCCATGACGGTCACGACCGGCGGACGCGCCTCGAGGAACTCCTCGTCGGCCTCCGCCTCGCCCTCGATGTCGATCGAGAACTGGCCGAGCAGCTCGCGGTCCTCGTCCTCCGGGGAGACGACCTGGATCTTGTAACCCAGCTCCTCACCGAGGATGTCGAACGTCTCCTCGTTCAGCGACTGCGTCGCCGTGGCCATCTCACCGAGGTGGAACAGCACGGTGACCAGGCTGGCCGGGTTCGCGTTGATCTTGTCCGCGAAGTCGGTCAGTGAGGAGCCGCGGCGCAGGCGGATGATCGTGTTGCCGTCGCCGCGGGGAACAGTGACGCCACCGGGAGCCGGTGCCGCCATGCTCTCGAACTCTTGACGCCTCTGACGCTTCGACTTACGGCCCCGGACCGGACGGCCACCGGCGCGACCGAACGCACCCTGCGTGCCACCACGGCCACCACGACCGCCACCACCGGGACGGCCGCCGAAGCCACCGCCACCACCGGGGCCACCGGGACCGCCACCAGGACGGCCGCCGAAGCCACCACGGCCACCGCCGCCACCACCGGGGCCACCACGACCGGGACCACCGGGACGGCCACCGCCGCCACCGGCACCCGGACGGCCGACGTTGGTACGGCCGGGCATCATGCCCGGGTTCGGGCGGTTGGGCATGTTGCCCGGGCTGGGACGCGGACCACCGGGACGGGGTGCCGGACGGTCACCGGCGTCACCGCGGGCCGCGGGAGCACCCTCGGGACGCGGGCCCCGCTGCGGGCGCGGCATGCCCTGGGCCGAGGCGAACGGGTTGTTGCCGGGACGCGGCGAACCGCCACCCTCGCCACCACGCCCGCCACCGGGACGGGGCATGCCCTGGGAAGGAGCGAACGGGTTGTTGCCCGGACGCGGGGAACCACCACCGGGACCCGGACGGGGACCCGGACGGGCGTCGCCACCCGGACGGGGGCCGCGCTCGGGACGGTCGCCACGGCCACCGTGCTCGCCACGCTGACCCTGCGGACGGCCACCCGGACCCGGGCGGGCGTCGCCACCGGGGCGGGGGCCACGCTCGGGACGGTCGCCGCCCGGACGCGGGCCACGCTCGGTGCGCTCCGGCGCGGGGGCGCCGGCAGCGGCTGCCGGGCGCTCGGCCGGACCGGGACGACCCGGGGTCGGGCGCGGGCCCGGAGTGGGCCGCGGGCCGGGGGTCGGCCGGTTCTCCGCACGCGGAGCCGGGGCCGGGGCGGTGAACGGTGCCTCGGTGGCCGGGGAACTCGCCGCCGGGGCGACGGGCGCTGCCGGAGCTGCCGGGGCGGGAGCCGCGGGGGCCTGGGCGGCCGGAGCCGGCGTGGGGGCGGGAGCAGCCGGGGCGGCCGGTGTGGGAGCCGGACGCGACGGGGCCGGCGCGGGCTTGGCCGGGGCGGCCGGGGTGGGCCGCGGAGCCGGCTTGGGCTTGCGGCCACCGGCGCCTTCCGCGGCGGGCATCTGCTCACGCAGACGACGCACGACGGGGGGCTCGACGGTGGACGAAGCGGAGCGAACGAACTCGCCCATGTCTTGCAACTTGCTCAGTACGGTCTTGCTGTCGACTCCGAGCTCCTTGGCGAGCTCGTAGACCCGGACCTTTGCCACATCTCTCCTGTCTCGGCCCGAGCCAGGAGGAGGCAACGGACCGTCGTTACGGTGAAGGGGTGCTCATCGGAGCGCGCTCATCGGGTGCTCACAGCGCCGAACCCGCCTTGTGGATGCTGCTCATAGCGTTGGACCCGCTTCCAGTGGAGGACACTTCTGATACCTGTGCTGTCAGGAACTCCCTGACCTGGGCCGCGTCGAGCGGCCCCCCACGGCGCAGGGCCCGGGGGAACGCCCTGCGGCGTTCAGCGAGTTCAAGACAGCTCAGCACGGGGTGCAACGAGGCACCCCTGCCAGACAGCTTATGGCCCGGGTCGGGGACGACGCACCACTTGGCGCCGACCTCCGCTGCGACCACTCGCAACAGGTCGGACCGATTGTCCCGTCCACGACACCCCACGCACGTGCGAATCGGCCCCTGACGGGGTGGATTCGACGGCTCGGGATTCGTGGCCGTGTCACCGGCCTTCGAAATCATAGCCCCGGATCCGGCGCGTTTGTTCCCAGGGTCGGCCAAGGCGTGCTCAGACACTCCCCGGACCGGACTGCGTGGCGGGCGCGTCGGGGCCGCTGGAGTCGGTGTCGGAACGGATGTCGATACGCCATCCGGTGAGCTTGGCGGCAAGGCGCGCGTTCTGCCCCTCCTTGCCGATCGCCAGGGACAGCTGGTAGTCCGGCACGATCACCCGGGCGGAGCGCGCGTCCAGGTCCAGGACCTGCACCGATGACACCCGGGCAGGCGACAGGGCGCTGGCCACGAACGTCTGCGGATCGTCGTCGTAGTCGACGATGTCGATCTTCTCGCCGCGCAGCTCGGTCATCACCGCGCGCACCCGCTGGCCCATCGGCCCGATGCACGCGCCCTTGGCGTTCACCCCGGCCACGGTGGCCCGCACCGCGACCTTGGAACGGTGACCGGCCTCACGTGCCAGGGCCGCGATCTCGACGGTTCCGTCGGCGACCTCGGGCACCTCCAGCGCGAAGAGCTTGCGCACCAGATTGGGGTGCGTGCGCGACAGGGTGATGGACGGGCCCTTGAGGCCCTTGCGCACACCCACCACGTAGCAGCGCAGCCGGGTGCCGTGCGGGTAGCTCTCCCCCGGCACCTGCTCGGCCGGCGGCAGCACGGCCTCGATCGTGCCCAGGTCGACGTGCACCATGCGCGGGTCGGAGCTCTGCTGCACGATGCCGGAGATGATGTCGCCCTCGCGGCCGCGGAACTCGCCGAGCACCTGCTCGTCCTCGGCGTCCCGCAGACGCTGGAGGATGGTCTGCCGGGCGGTGGTCGCGGCGATCCGGCCGAAACCCTCGGGCGTGTCGTCCCACTCGCGCCGGATCGCGCCGGTCTCGTCCAGCTCGCGGGCCCACACGGTGACGTGCCCGTTCCTGCGGTCGAGTTCCACCCGGGCGTGCTGCTGCGCGCCCTCGGTGCGGTTGTAGGCCTGGAGCAGAGCCGTCTCGATGGTCTGCACCAGGGTGTTGAGCGGGATTTCCTTCTCGCGCTCGATCGCGCGCAGGGCCGCCAGGTCGATGTCCATCCGTCAGCCCCTAGTTCTCGTCTTCGTCATCGTCGTCCGCCTCGAGCTCGTCGAGGTCGGCGAAGTCGTCGGGGTGCCCGAACTCCAGTTCGATCCGGCCGCCGGTGATCTGCTCCCACGGCACGGTGCGCTCGCCGTCCAGCTCGATGCCGGCGTCGGTGACGTCGGTCAGGCGGCCGGTCTGCTCGCTCGCCCCGGCGGGGGCCAGGGTGCGCACCAGCCGGCGCCGGGCGCGCATCCAGTGCCGGCGCTCGGTCAGCGGGCGGGTGGCCCCGGGGGAACTGATCTCCAGCACGTAGGGCGTACCACCCATCACGTTGCTGGAGTCCAGTGCCTCGGAGATCGCCTGCGAGGCGACGGCGACGGATTCCATCGGGACGCCGCCGAGTTCGGTCTCCGGAAGATCCACGGTCACGCGCAGCACGCGGCGCTTGCCTGCGGGGGTGATGGTGACGTTCTCGACCACCAGCCCGGCTTCGGCTGCCAGCGGTTCCGCCAGGGCACGTACGCCGTCGGCGGCCTGATGCTGGGAGGACGCACTCATGCCGACCTCCTCGATATTGGGTTGGAAACACCTTGACAGGCGCGCCGGTGGCGGCGCGCCGACGGACAACCATACCGGCACCTGAGGCCTCTTCCGGACGCGATGCCGGATGTCAAGGCTTGCCCGGTTTCAGGGCCTGCGCACAGCTGTGGGGCGCGTGTTCACCGTCTGGCTCGTGCAATGATCGGCGCGTGCTGAGGCCCGACACACAGATGTTCCGTGCAGACCCCGGACGGCGGGCCTTTCTCGCCCTCGGCACCCTGGCCTTCGCCGGCGCCGGATTAGCCACTCTGACAGGCTGTTCCACGTTCGGCGGCACCGCCAGCGCAGCCGAGGGCAGCAGCACCGACACGGCCCGGGAGGAGGCCGCGGTCACCGCCGCGGTCGCCCTGGTCCAGAGCCTGCACACCGGCGCCTCCACGCTGGCCTCGGGCGTCCTGCCCAGCGGGGCCACCCTGCGGATCCCGGGTGCCACGGCAAGGCTGCTCACCACGTTCACCACGATCCACGCGGCCCAGCTGGAGTCGCTGGGCTCGCCGGTCGCCGACCCGTCCGCGAGCGCGTCGGCCGGGGCGAGCGCGTCCGCGGGGACGACGGACGGCACGGGCACGAGCGGCACGGGCACGAGCGGCACGGGCACGAGCGGCACGGGCACGAGCGGCACGGCCGGTTCGAGCGGTTCGGCGGGGACGGGTGACGCCGCTGAGATCAAGTCGCTCGCCGGGCTGGTCACGGCGGAATGGGTGACGGCGCGCAGGCTGCTGCGTGATGCGGCCGGGCTGAGTCCCGAGTTCGCTCTTCTGCTGTACCGGATCGCGGCCTCCTGCGCGGCAAATGCGGACCTGCTCCGCTCCGCCGTGGGCGGTAAGGCCCTGGGCACCCTGAAGCCCGCCGCCGCCGAGACGACCGGCACGACCAGCACCGACACGGCCACCGGAGCCGGGACCGGCGCGGACACCGGCACGGACGCAGGGACGAGCACAGGCAACGGGACCAGCACGGGTAGCACCGCGACCGGCACAGACGCCGGCCCGGACACCAGCACCGACACCAGCACCGGGACGGGCACGGACTCCAGCAGCACCCCCACACCGACCACCACCCTGGCCAGTGCCGAGATCAGCGCGCTCAACCGTCTGCTGGCCGGTGAGCACGCCGCGTTCTACGCCTATCCGCTGGTGGTCGCACACATCGACAAGGCCCGCCAGGAGGTCGCGAGCACACTCTGGGAGGCCCACCGCCAGGAGCGCGACCAGCTCGAGCGCCTGCTGCTGGCGGCCGGCGAGAACCCGGTCGAGGCGGGTGCCGCCTACGAGGTGACCACCCCGGCGAGCGCGGCGAAGGCGGCATCGCTGGCGGCGAGGATCGAGCGGCGGCTGGCCGGGCTGGCCGTCGACGTGATCGCGGTGGCGGACGACGCCACGGCCGGATCCACCGCGGCCGATCTGCTGGTGGCCTGCACCCGCCGCCAGGCCGCCTGGACCAGCAAGCCGGTCGCCCAGCCCGGCACCTGACCGGGCCCTGCCCGACTCCGCCCTGCCTGAGACGCCCTGTCGGGAAGCGTCCTGCCCGGAACCGCCGGCCGGCCCGGCCCGCGCTGCTACCCGCCCGGGCTCAGCGAGGCCAGCACCGTGAGCAGCGCCCGCGCGTAGGCCGACTCGGCGTCGGAGTCGGCCTCCCGCACGGTCCGGGTGTTCTCGTCGTCCCCCAGTTGGAGGGTGACCGCGAACCCGCCGGTGACGCTCTCCAGCGCGACGAAACGATCACCCAGCAGCTCACGCAACTGGGTCTCGCGTGGCATCCAGAGCACCTGGCGCTGCTCCAGCGAGTCGAGCGCCCACTCGGTGGTGCCGTTGAAACCGATCACCTGGCCGCCCGGGGTGTCGTGGATCTCGACGACCATGTGGCTGACCACGAAGACCTCGTCGTCCATGCCCCGGTCGGGCAGTACGAACCGGTCCCCGGGCAGGGGGTTCCAGGCCAGACCGGCCTCGCGCAGTCGCCGGGCCAGACCGAGATCGAGCATGGAACCCCACCTACCTCGTCAGCTACGCACCGATCGCTGCCACCACGTGCTTCACAGCCTCGCCCACCGGAAGGGTCTCGGTCGAGCCGCTCCGGCGATCGGTGAACTCGATCACGCCGTCGGCCAGCTTCTGGCCCACCACGAGGATCGAGGGGACGCCGATCAGGTCGGCGTCCTTGAACTTGATCCCGGGTGACACCTTGCCGCGGTCGTCGAACAGCACCCGCACACCGGCCGCCTCCAGCTCGAGCGCCAGCTTCTCGGCCGCCTCGAACACCGCGGCGTCTTTGGTGGCCTTGCCCTGCGCCACCAGATGCACGTCGGCCGGGGCCACCTCACGGGGCCAGCACAGGCCCTTCTCGTCCCACGACGCCTCGGCGATCGCGGCCAGCGCCCGGCTGACGCCGATGCCGTAGGAGCCCATGGTGACCGTGACCAGCTTGCCGTTCTGGTCGAGCACCTTCAGCCCGAGCGCCTCGGCGTACTTGCGGCCCAGCTGGAAGATGTGGCCGATCTCCAGACCCCTTGCCAGCGTGAGCTTTCCGTCGCCGCCCTCGCTCGCGCAGACCGGGCAGTCGTCGCCCTCGACCACGTTGGCGGCCTCGATCGTGCCGTCGGCGGTGAAGTCGCGCCCGGCCACCAGGTCGAACACGTGCTTGCCGGGCTGGTTGGCACCGGTGATCCAGGCCGTGCCCTCGGCCACGCGGGGGTCGAGCAGGTAGCGGATGCCGGTCTCCGACCCGTCACCCAGCACCTGCGGGCCGATGTAGCCCTTGACCAGACCGGGGTGCTTGGCGAAGTCGGCCGCCTCGAAGGGCTCGATCTCGGCCGGGGCCACGGACGCCTCGAGCCGCTTGGTGTCCACCTCGCGGTCACCGGGCACGCCGATGATCAGCGGCTCGCGCTCGCCGGTGGGGTGCACCAGGGTCACGACGACGTTCTTCAGGGTGTCGGCCGCGGTGAACGAGCGGCCGGGGAACATCGCGTTGGCCGCGGCCACGAGGGACTCGATGGTCGGGGTGTCGGGGGTGTCCTCGATGTGCGCCTCGGGCAGCCCTTCGAGCGGAATGCTGGACGGCACGGGCGTGACGACGGCCTCGGCGTTGGCCGAGTAGTGCCCGGTGGTGCAGCGGACGAAGGTGTCCTCACCGATCTCGGTGGGGTGCAGGAACTCCTCGCTGCGGCTGCCGCCCATCGCGCCGGAGGTGGCCGACACGATCTCGAAGTCCAGGCCGAGGCGGCTGAACGTCTTGATGTAGGCCTCGCGGTGCTTCTGGTACGAGGCGTCCAGCCCGGCGTCGTCGACGTCGAACGAGTAGCTGTCTTTCATCACGAACTCGCGGCCGCGCAGCAGGCCCGCGCGGGGACGCGCCTCGTCGCGGTACTTGGTCTGGATCTGGTACAGCGCGACCGGCAGGTCTTTGTACGACGAGTACAGGTCTTTCACCAGGAGCGTGAACATCTCCTCGTGGGTCGGCCCGAGCAGCATGTCGTTGCCCCGGCGGTCCTTCAGCCGGAACAGGTTGTCGCCGTACTCGGTCCAGCGGTTCGTGGCCTCGTAGGGCTCACGGGGCAGCAGGGCCGGGAAGTGCACCTCCTGGAACCCGGCGGCGTCCATCTCCTCCCGGACGATGCGCTCGACGTTCTGGTAGACGCGGTAGCCCAGGGGCAGCCAGGAGTAGATACCGGGGGCCGCACGGCGCACGTAGCCGGCGCGGACCAGCAACCGGTGGCCCGGCACCTCGGCGTCCGCCGGGTCCTCGCGAAGGGTTCGCAGGAACAGCGACGACATCCGAAGCAACACGTTGACTCATCCTCCTGATGTGGATCAAGCTCGACACTCGAGCGTAGTCCTTCACCCGTGATGATCTGGCCACCGGCCACGGGACGACCAGTGCTTTTCGTCGTCCTCAGGGGTGATCGGCGGGCTCGGACGACGCCGCGAGCGAGCCCAGCAGCGCCAGCGACCGGGCCGTCTCCGAGCCGCGCTCGGCGTGGTACACCGCCAGCATCTGGCCGTCGCCCTCGGCCAGCGACAGCTTCTCGCGACGCAGCTCCAGATCGCCGACCAGCGGGTGGCGCAACCGCAGCGTTCCCCCGGCGAGCGGGTGCACGTCGTGGCGGGCCCACAACCGGCGGAACTGCTCGCTGCCGGCCGAGAGCTCGCCGACCAGCTCGACCAGCCGGGGATCGTCCGGATCGTCACCGGCGCAGACCCGCAGCGCCGTGACCAGGCCCTCGAAAACCCTCGACCCGTCGAGGTACATCTCCTGCTCGTCCGGGTCGAGGAACACCGAGCGCAGCCGGTTGCGCCCCGGCCGCAA
This sequence comes from Kineosporia corallincola, assembly GCF_018499875.1. Taxonomy (GTDB): domain Bacteria; phylum Actinomycetota; class Actinomycetes; order Actinomycetales; family Kineosporiaceae; genus Kineosporia; species Kineosporia corallincola. The sequence goes on from NZ_JAHBAY010000021.1 coordinate 74,205, forward strand.
CCCGGGCAGCAGGGCTCCGGCGAGCGGGTTGGCGGCCAGCACGTCGAAGGTGCGGCCCTCCACGAAGGCGGGCAGGTCGAGGGCGTCGAGCAGCTGGAGGACGCCGGACGGCACCACCTCGCGCCGGGGCCGGTGCGCCGCCCGCGAGGGCCGGGCGCCGATCAGGCCGAACAGGTAGGCCGTGCCCGCGGCGTCGAGCCCGAACACCCCGGCCAGGGCCTGGAGCACCTGCGCCGAGGGGTTGCGGTCGCGGCCCTGTTCCAGGCGCAGGTAGTAGTCGGCGCTGATGCCGGCCAGCGTGGCGACCTCCTCACGACGCAGCCCGGGTGTGCGGCGCACGCCGTTCACCCGGATGCCGGCGTCTTGCGGACGCACCTGCTCGCGCCGGGCGCGCAGGTACTCACCGAGGGGACCGGGGGACGACGAGGGCACGCGTCCATCGTAGGAGCGCGTGCCCTGGTCAGCCTGGTCCCGCGGGGACCAGGGAGAACTAGTTGAGGCGGATCGGGTTGACCACGTCGACCGACACGGTCAGCAGGGTGAACGCGCCGAAGATGACGATGATCGCCAGGGTCAGCGGGATCAGCTTCTCCCGGTCGACCGGGCCCGGGTCGGGCTTGCTGCGGCGCAGGTAGAACTTGCGGCGGGCCGACTCGTACCAGGCCACCGCGATGTGACCGCCGTCGAGCGGGGGCAGCGGCAGCAGGTTGAACAGGCCGAGGAAGACGTTCAGGCCGGCCAGGATGGACAGGAAGGTTGCGCCGCCCTGGATGCCGCTGGTCTGCACGATCTCGCCGCCCAGGCGGCTGGCGCCGACCACGCTGACCGGGTCGTCGGGCGAGCGCTCCGCACCGAGCAGGGCGTGCCACAGCGAGCTGATCTTGCTCGGCAGCTTGGCGATGGCCTGGTAGCCGCTGACGATCGTGTCGCCGGTGGTGCGGAACGAGTCGCCCACGCTCTGCACGAAACCGTGCCGGTCGTTGTAGGTCTCGGTCTGGTTCTGGATGCCGATGGTGGGCGTGTCGACCAGCGTGGAGGCGTCTTCCGCGCCGAGCGGCGGGCGCTGGGTGTCGACCAGGGTGACCTGCGTGGTGTGCTCCTGGCCGTCACGCACGTAGGTGAGCGGCACGGCCTCGCCGGTCGGCTGCTCGCGCACGGCCTTCTGGAAGGCGGCGTACGAGGAGATGACGGTGCCGCCGATCGCGGTGATCCGGTCGCCCTGCTCCAGCCCGGCCGCGGCCGCCGGCGACTGCGGATCGCCGTCGGCACAGGCGCGCAGCGCACCGTCGGCGGTGACGTCGTAGTCCTGGATGACGCAGGTGGAGACCGCGCCGACCACGGCCGGGGTCTCGTCGAGCGCCTTCGCGGTGGGCACGCCGAACAGCCAGAACGCCGGGATCAGCAGCAGGATGCAGATGACGACGTGGGTGATCGACCCGGCCGCCAGCACGATCGTGCGCTGCCACAGCGGCTTCTGCCAGAACGCCCGGCCCTGCTGCTCGGTCTCCTCCGCCTCGGGCTCCTCCACCCCCGGCGCCATACCGACGATGTTGACGAACCCGCCCAGCGGAACCGCCTTGATGCCGTACTCGGTCTCACCGCGGCGGAACGACCAGACGGTCGGCCCGAACCCGGCGAAGTAGCGGGTGACCCGCATGCCGAACAGCTTGGCCGACAGCATGTGCCCGGCCTCGTGCAGGCAGACGCTGATGAGGAGGCCGAGGGCGAACAGGACCACCCCGATCGTGTAGCTCATCCCCGAAGGTTCTCCCTGTTCGCCGCCTGGTGGCGTGTCTTCACCGATCGTTCCCCCACACCGGGGAACGCCACTTTTATACCTGCCCGGTCTGTCGATCGGTGGCACGAGACATTCCGGGTGCCGCTCCATCGGCGGAGATGAACATCCGGTGGAGGCTGCGCGCGGGTGACGGGCGGTGAGAAGAACCACCCCCGACACGCGGCATAATTGGCGCGCCGGTCCGTTCTCTCTGGACTGAGGACAGGTCCAGACGGGCTGGGCGCACGGGGATCATCTAGGAGGCACGGTTCAGGTCATGAGCGTCAGTCTGGGAATTCCGACCGCACCGCCGCCGGTACTCAACCCCCGCCGCAAGTCCCGCAAGATCCAGGTCGGCAAGGTCGCGGTCGGTGGTGACGCGCCGGTCTCGGTGCAGTCCATGACCACCACGCTGACCTCCGACGTCAACGCCACCCTCCAGCAGATCGCCGAGCTCACCGCAGCCGGCTGCGACATCGTCCGGGTGGCCTGCCCGAGCCAGGACGACGCCGAGGCGCTGCCGGCGATCGCGCGCAAGTCCGGCATCCCGGTGATCGCCGACATCCACTTCCAGCCCAAGTACGTGTTCGCCGCGATCGACGCCGGCTGCGCCGCGGTCCGGGTGAACCCGGGCAACATCCGCCAGTTCGACGACAAGGTGGGCGAGATCGCCCGCGCCGCCAAGGCCGCCGGCACCTCGATCCGGATCGGCGTGAACGCCGGATCGCTCGACAAGCGCCTGCTGGAGAAGTACGGCAAGGCCACCCCCGAGGCCCTGGTGGAGTCGGCGGTGTGGGAGGCCTCGCTGTTCGAGGAGCACGACTTCCACGACTTCAAGATCTCGGTCAAGCACAACGACCCGGTGGTCATGGTGCGCGCCTACGAGCTGCTCGCGCAGCGCGGTGACTGGCCGCTGCACCTCGGCGTGACCGAGGCGGGCCCGGCGTTCCAGGGCACGATCAAGTCCGCTGTCGCCTTCGGCCACCTGCTCGGCCAGGGCATCGGCGACACCATCCGGGTGTCGCTGTCGGCCCCTCCGGTCGAGGAGGTCAAGGTCGGCATCCAGATCCTCCAGTCGCTGAACCTGCGCCCGCGCAAGCTGGAGATCGTCTCCTGCCCGTCCTGCGGCCGCGCCCAGGTCGACGTGTACACGCTGGCCGAGCAGGTCACCGCCGGCCTGGAGGGCATGGAGGTGCCGCTGCGCGTGGCGGTGATGGGCTGCGTGGTGAACGGTCCCGGCGAGGCGCGTGAGGCCGATCTGGGAGTAGCCTCCGGCAACGGCAAGGGACAGATCTTCGTCAAGGGTGAAGTGGTGAAGACCGTTCCCGAGTCGAAGATCGTCGAGACGCTGATCGAGGAAGCGATGCGGATCGCCGAGGAGATGGGCGATGATGCGCCCGAGGGCAGTCCTCAGGTGACGGTGAGCTAGCTCGTTAGAGACAGGGTGGTTTGCACGTGCTGCGCTCGGCGCTGAAGGTTCTGGCCAGGGACGACGTCGAAGAGGCTCTGGCCCTGTGCGATCAGGACCCGGTGGCCAACCTGTTCGTCGCCGCCCGGCTGCGGGCGCTGAAGGGCGACCCGCGCCGGCACGGCGGCGAGATCTGGGGCTGGTACGAGGGCGGCGCCATGCGCGCCGCCTGCTGGTCGGGCGCCAACCTGGTGCCGGTGAACGCGAACGAGCAGGCGGTGGAGGCGTTCGCCTACCGGGCCCGGCGCAGCGGCCGGCAGTGCTCCAGCATCGTCGGCCCGGCGCACATGGTGCTCGGGCTGTGGCAGCACCTCCAGGCGTCCTGGGGCCCGGCCCGCGACATCCGCGCCAACCAGCCGCTGATGGCCATGTCCACGCCGCCCACCGTGGAGTCCGACCCGCTGGTGCGGCGCAGCCAGATGTCCGAGCTCGAGCTGCTGGTGCCCGCCTGCGTGGCCATGTTCACCGAGGAGGTCGGCTACTCCCCCGTGGCCGCGGACGGCGGCGCGGTCTACCGCGCGCAGGTCAGCGGCCTGGTGGCGTCCGGCCGCTCGTTCGTGCGCATGGACGAGACCGAGGCCGGGCCGGTCGTGGTGTTCAAGGCCGAGCTCGGCTCGGTGGTGCCGGAAGCCGTTCAGGTGCAAGGGGTCTGGGTCAACCCGCGCTACCGCGGGCAGGGCGTGGCCGCCCCGGCCATGGCCGCGCTGGTCGAGACCGTTCAGCGGGAGGTGGCGCCGGTGGTCTCGCTCTACGTCAACGGCTACAACACCCGCGCCATCCGCGCCTACGAGCGGGTGGGCTTCCAGACCGTCGGCACCTACGCCACCATCCTGTTCTGACCTTCGAGGACGCCCGGCAGTCCGTCGCTGCCGGGTCACCTCCCGCTCCGGTCGGGTCGGGTCGGGTCAGGCCAGCTTCGCCATCCGCTCACGCGCCCGCTCCCGGGCCCAGACGTCGGCCGCCAGCACCGCCTCCACGGTCAGCGTGCCCGAGCCGGAGTGGTCGGCCAGCACGTCACCCACCACGTCGAGGATCTGCGTGAAGCCGATCCGGCCGTCGTGGAATGCCCACACGCACTCCTCGTTGGCCGCGTTGTAGACGGCCGGGAACGTGCCCGCCCGCTCGCCGGCCGCCCGGGCCAGCGCGACCCCCGGGAACGCCTCGTCGTCGAGCGGGAAGAACTCCCAGGTGCTCGCCGTGGTCCAGTCCAGCCCGCCGATCGCCTCCGGCACCCGGTCCGGCCAGCCCAGGCCCAGGGCGATGGGCAGGCGCATGTCCGGCGGCGAGCACTGGGCCAGGGTGGAGCCGTCGGTGAACTCGACCATCGAGTGCACGATCGACTGCGGGTGCACCACCACGTCGATCCGGTCGAACGGGATGCCGAACAGCAAATGCGCCTCGATCACCTCCAGGCCCTTGTTCACCAGGGTGGCGGAGTTCGTGGTGACCATCAGGCCCATGTCCCAGGTGGGGTGCTTCAGCGCCTCGGCCGGCGTCACCTTCTCGAGCTGAGCCCGGGTGCGGCCCCGGAACGGCCCGCCGCTCGCGGTCACCACCAGGCGCTTCACCTCGTCGGGCGTACCTCCGCGTAGGGCCTGGGCCAGGGCCGAGTGCTCGGAGTCCACCGGCACGATCTGGCCCGGCGACGCGGCACCGGTGACCAGCTCGCCGCCGATGATCAGCGACTCCTTGTTGGCCAGCGCCAGGGTGTGCCCGGCGCCGAGCGCGGCCAGGGTGGGGGCCAGGCCGATCGCGCCGGTGATGCCGTTGAGCACCACGTCGCAGGGGCGGGCGGCGAGCTGCGCCGCGGCGTCGGGCCCGGCCAGCACCTCGATGCCGTGGTCCGGCCCGGCGTGGTGGTTCAGCAGATCGGTGAACGCGGCGAGCTTCTCGTCGTCCCCGATCGCCACCACCGGCACCCGCAACCCGGCCGCCTGGGTGGCCAGCAACTCGAGGTTGCCGCCACCGGCGGCCAGGCCGACCACCCGGAACCGCTCCGGGTTGCGCCGGACCACGTCGATGGCCTGGGTGCCGATGGAACCGGTGGAGCCGAGCAGGACGATGTCGCGACGTTCTGAAGCCATGCCGCGCATCCTGCCAGGGTCTTACAGAGCGATGCCCACGTACTTCGTCTCCAGGTACTCCTCGATGCCCTCGGTGCCGCCCTCGCGCCCGAACCCGGAGTGCTTGACCCCGCCGAACGGCGCCGCCGGGTTGGACACGATGCCCTGGTTCAGCGCCACCATGCCGGTCTCCAGGCCCTCGGCCACCCGGAACGAGCGCGACACGTCGCGGGTGAACACGTAGGCCACCAGCCCGAACTGGGTGTCGTTGGCCATCGCGAGTGCCTCGTCCTCGGTCTGGAAGGTGGTGATCGGGGCGACCGGGCCGAAGATCTCCTCGGCCAGCATGCGGGCGCCCGGTTCCACACCGGTGAGCACGGTCGGCGCGTAGAAGTAGCCGCGCTCACCCACCGGCGAGCCGCCGACGAGCACCCTGGCGCCGGTGCCGACGGCGTCGGCGACCAGCTCGGACACCTTGTCGCGGGCCTTGCTGTCGATCAGCGGGCCGACGTCGACGCCCTCCTCGGTGCCGTGCCCGAGCTTGAGCGCGCCCATCCGCCCGGCCAGCCGGTTGCCGAACTCCTCGGCCACCGAGTGGTGCACCAGGAACCGGTTGGCGGCGGTGCAGGCCTCGCCGATGTTGCGCATCTTGGCCAGCATCGCGCCCTCGACCGCGGCGTCCAGGTCGGCGTCGTCGAACACCAGGAACGGCGCGTTGCCGCCGAGTTCCATCGAGACCCGCAGCAGCTGCGAGGCGGACTGCGCCACCAGCTTCTGCCCGACCGCGGTGGAGCCGGTGAACGAGAGTTTGCGCAGCCGGTGGTCCCGCACCAGCGGCTCGATCACCTCCGGCGTGCGCGAGGTGGAGATCACGTTGAGGACGCCGTCGGGCAGGCCCGCCTCGGCCAGCAGCGACGCCAGCGCATACATCGACAACGGGGTCTGCGGCGCGGGTTTCACCACCATCGTGCAGCCGGCCGCGATCGCCGGGCCGATCTTGCGGGTGCCCATGGCCAGCGGGAAGTTCCACGGCGTGATGAAAAGGCAGGGCCCGACGGGCTGTTTCATGGTGAGCAGCCGGGTGGCGCCGTTCGGGGCCACCGACCAGCGCCCGGCGATCCGCACCGCCTCCTCCGAGAACCAGCGGAAGAACTCGGCGGCGTAGGCGATCTCGGCCCGTGACTCGGCCAGGCTCTTGCCCATCTCCAGGGTCATCAGCAGGGCCAGGTCGTCGGCCCGGTCGACCATCAGCTCGTAGGAGCGGCGCAGGATCTCGGCCCGGTCGCGCGGGGGCGTGGCGGCCCACTCCTTCTGCTTCCGCGACGCGGCGTCCAGGGCGTCCAGGCCGTCCTGCGCGCCCGCGTCGGCGACCTGCGCGATCACCTGGCCGGTGGCGGGGTCCTCGACGTCCATCACCGCCGACGTGGCCGCGGGACGCCACTGCCCACCGATGAACAGACCGGTGCGGACGGCGTCCAGAACCGCCCGCTCGGACGCGCCGATCGGCGTTGACGTTGTCATCTGCGCTTCTCCTCCGCCGGGTCCTTCTGAGAGGACAGACCGCAACAGCACGATCACGAATTCGCCGTGCCGAAGCCTATGCTGGCCCCATGTCCGACTCCACCCTCTCCCCCTCCGGCGCGGCGGGCGAGTTCGCCCTCCCGGTGATCCCCCAGAAGCGGAACCTGGTCACGGAACTGCCCGGCCCCCGTTCCCGCGAGCTGGCCGCGCGGCGCGACGCCGCGGTGGCCTCCGGCGTCAGCAGCCTGATGCCGGTGTTCGCGGCCCGGGCCGGCGGCGGGATCGTGGTCGACGTCGACGGCAACCACCTGATCGACCTGGGCTCCGGCATCGCCGTCACCACCGTGGGCCACGCGGTCCCGGCCGTGGTGGCCGGGGTTCAGCAGCAAGTCGCCGAGTTCAGCCACACCTGCTTCACGATCACCCCCTACGAGGGTTACGTGGCGGTCTGCGAGGCCCTCAACCGGCTCACCCCCGGCGACTTCGAAAAGCGTTCGGCGCTGTTCAATTCCGGGGCCGAGGCGGTGGAGAACGCGGTGAAGATCGCGCGCCGGGCCACCGGTCGCGACGCGGTGGTGGTGTTCGACCACGCCTATCACGGCCGCACCAACCTGACCATGGCGATGACCGCCAAGAACATGCCCTACAAGGACGGTTTCGGCCCGTTCGCCGGTGAGGTGTTCCGGGCGCCGATGTCGTACCCGCTGCGCGACCCGCTGGGCACCGACGGCACGGCCGCCGCGGCCCGGGCGATCAGCGACATCGAGAGCCAGGTCGGCGCGAACCGGGTGGCCTGCCTGGTGATCGAGCCGATCCAGGGCGAGGGCGGATTCATCGAGCCGGCGCCCGGTTTCGTGCCGGCGCTGGCCGCCTGGTGCGCCGCGAACGACGTGCTGTTCGTGGCCGACGAGGTGCAGTCCGGGTTCGCCCGCACGGGTCACTTCTTCGCCGTCGAGCACGAGGGCGTGGTGCCCGACCTGGTGATCACCGCCAAGGGCATCGCCGGGGGCATGCCGCTGTCGGCGGTCACCGGGCGGGCGCCGATCATGGACGCCGCCCACGCCGGCGGGATCGGCGGCACCTACACGGGCAATCCGGTGTCGTGCGCCGCCGCGCTCGCCGCGATCGAGACCATCGAGTACGAGGGTCTGGTGGACGCCGGTGGTCGCCTGGGTGAGCGGCTGCGGGCCTTCCTGCTCGGGCTCCAGCAGCGGTTCCCGCAGATCGCCGAGGTGCGCGGGCGCGGCGCGATGCAGGCGATCGAGCTGTGCGAACCGGGCACCCTCACCCCCGACGCGGCGCTGGCCGCCCGGGTGGCCCGGTACTGCCACCGCAACGGTGTGATCACGCTGACCTGCGGCACGTTCGGCAATGTCATCCGGCTGCTGCCGCCGGTCACGATCGGCGAGGAGCTTCTCGACGACGCGCTGGCCGTGCTGGCCGAGGCGTTCTCGGCGGAGACCGCCTGACCTCCTGTCCGGCGGCTCCGGCACGCGGTGTCCGGATCTGAGGTATTCCTGGCCGAGCGGCCCCTTCTGCCGGAGTGGGTTCGGGCGCAGGGTCGGGAGGGTGAGTTCCTCGCCCTGGGCCCCGTTGCGCCGCCCCGTCTTCCGTGCCCTGTGGGCAGCCCAGCTCACCTCCAACGTGGGCGGGTGGATGCAGTCGGTCGGCGCGCAGTGGTTCCTGGTGCGGGAGACCCACTCCCCCGCGCTGGTCGCCCTGGTGCAGAGTGCGTCCCTGGTTCCGGTGCTGCTGCTCTCCCTGGTGGCGGGTGTGCTCGCCGACGCCCTCGACCGGCGTCGTCTGCTGCTGACCACCACCACGCTGTCCGCCGTCGCCGCCACCGTCCTGGTGGTGCTCGACCTGTCCGGCGGCCTGGCCCCCTGGTCGCTGCTCACCGCGACCTTCACCCTGGGCTGCCTGTCCGCCCTGACCAGCCCGGCCTGGCAGGCGGTGCAGCCGGAACTGGTTCCGCGCGAGGAGATCCCGGCGGCGGCGTCGCTGGGCAGCGTCACCGTGAACGCGGCCCGCGCGGTCGGCCCGGCGGCGGCCGGGGTGATCGTCGGGTTCACCGGGCCCTGGGCGGTGTTCGCCCTCAACGCCCTGTCGTTCCTGGGGGTGCTGGTCGTGCTGCTGCGCTGGCGGCGGGAACCGCGCCGTGCCCCGCTGGGCCGCGAACGCCACGGTGAGGCCCTGCTGGCCGGGGTGCGGTATGTGCGCTCGGCCCCGGGCGTGCGTCGCATCCTGCTGCGGGCGGCGCTCTTCGCCGTCCCCGCCTGTGCGCTCTGGGCCCTGCTGCCGACCGTCGCCACCGGCGAACTGGGGCTCGGGTCGGGCGGTTACGGCCTGCTGCTCGGGGTGCTGGGCGCGGGCGCGGTGCTCGGCGTGGTGGTGCTGCCCGGGCTGCGCCGGCGGTTCGGGTCGTCCACGCTGCTGGCCGGCTCGGCCCTGGTCTACGCCCTCGGCCTGGCCGCGCCGTCGCTGGGCTCGGTCGCCCTGCTGGTGCCGGTGTTCGTGCTCACCGGCATCTCCTGGATCGTCACGCTGACCACCCTGAACGCCGCCCTTCAGCTCACCCTCGCGGACTGGGTGAGGGCCCGTGGCGTGGCTTTCTACCTGCTGGTCTTCATGGGCGGGCAGGGTGTGGCGTCGTTCGGCTGGGGTCTGCTGGCCGGAGGGATCGGCAGCACCCCCACCCTGCTGGTCGCGGCCGGTCTGCTGGTGCTCACCGGCCTGAGCGTCGCCGTGCTGCCGCTGCGCGAGGGCACCGGCACACTCGACCGAACCATCACGGCGCTGAGCGCCGGGCAGCCGCAGCTGGTGTTCGAGCCCGACCCGGTCGACGGGCCGGTCACCATCGAGATCGACTACACCGTGAGGCCTGGCGGCGGAACAGCATTCGTGACGGCGATGCGCGCGGTCGAGCGCTCCCGCCGTCGCACCGGCGCCACCTCGTGGACGCTGGAGCGCAGCGGCGACGACGAGCACGCCTACCGCGAGCAGTTCTCCGTGCGTTCCTGGGGCGAGTTCACCCGGGCCGGCCTGACCCGCTGGACCGGCTACGACCACGCCGGGCTGGACGCCGCGCTCGCGCTGGTCGAGGGCACCGCACGGGAGCGGCACTACTTCCCGGCCGCCTGAGCCGGCAGACTGCCCGGACCTCAGCTGCTGCCTGGGGCCTCAGCTGTCGAACCCCAGCCCCAGCCGGTCCAGCGTGCGCAGCCAGCGGTTGCGGCGGCCGTTCTCGGCGTCGGCGCGGGCCAGGGCGGAACGGGTCAGCTGGATCCCGGCCCAGCGCAACGGTTCCGGCGGGAACGGCACCGGCGGGCGGCGCACCATGGTGAGCCGGGTGCGCTCGTTCTGGGCGCCCTCCAGCAGGTCGAGCGCCACCTGCGCGCCGAACCGCGACGAGCCGACCCCCAGGCCGGTATAGCCCTGCACCGACACCACCTTCCGGCCGAGCGCGGGCGTCCAGAACGGGGTGAAGCGGGTGCTGGTGTCGATCGCCCCGGCCCACACGTGCCCGAACCGCAGCCCGCGCAGCTGCGGGAAGGTGGTGAAGAAGTGCTCGGCCAGCCGCTTCTCGGTCTGCTCCCGGCGCATCCGGCGCTGGGCCAGGTCGGACCCGAAGTAGTAGTGCGCGTCGTAGCCGCCCCACACCACCCGCCGGTCCTGCGTGGTGCGGTAATAGTGGAACTGGTTGCCGGCGTCCGAGATGCCCTCGCCACCCTTCCAGCCCAGGGCGTCCCACTGCCGGTCACCGAGCGGCTCGGTGCTCAGCACGTGGTCCCACACCGGCACGGTGAACAGGCGCAGCCGGCGCAACGGCGACGGGAACACACCGGTCCCCAGCACCACCCGGTCCGCCCGTACCGTGAATTCCCTTACCGGCGTGGACTTCTGCGAGGTTTCCGTCGTCCCCCACCGGTGCCGTGAGCCGACCGGGAGGCCGGTGACGACCCAGGCGGCCACCCGGGACCCCTCGTCACGCAGCGCCTCAACCCGGCTGCCCTCGAAGATCTGTACCCCGAGTCGCTCCGCCGCCCGGGCCAGCCCACGCGCCAGGCGGGACGGCTCGACCGTGGCCGTGGAGTGCGGGAACACCGCCCCGGCCAGGTAGGTGGGCGAGTTCGCGACCGCCCGGGCACCGTCCCCGTCGACCAGCCTGGCCTCGTTCCCCAGCCGGCCCGACACCTCGACCAGCTCGCGCAGCTCGGCCACCTGCCAGGGCCGCACCGCGGCCACCAGCTCGCCGGAACGCGTCCACCCGCAGTCGATCCCGTACTCCCGCACGGTCTGCTCGACGGCGTCCAGGTTCTCCCGGCCCAGCCGCTCCAGCAGCGCCATCTCACCGGGCCAGCGGGCCAGCCCGTTGGCCACGCCGTGGGTCAGCGACGCCGACACGAACCCGCCGTTACGGCCGCTCGCCGCCCAGCCCAGCGTGCCCGCCTCGACCAGGGCGACGCGGCGGCCCGGGTCGCGCCGCGCGGCCAGCAGCGCCGCCCACAACCCGGTGAATCCGCCGCCCACCACCAGCAGGTCGACCAGCAGGTCGGACTCCAGCGGAGCCCGGGACGAGCCCGGGTCCACGGCCGGCCAGAGTGGCGCGCGCACGGCGCCCCTCAGCGAACCACCTGCCCACGACGCCATCCCTGGCCCCCTTCTCACCACCGCGACCCTAGGGCTTGGCACGCCGCCAGCGGAACAGCTCGGTGGCCAGCACGATCATCATCGCCAGCAGGAACATCGCCGAGCCGATCACGTAGGCCGAGGCCGGGATGCCGCGCTGCGCCGACACATACACCAGCTTGGGGAACGTGTTGACGTTGCCGGAGACGAAGTTGGTGATGATGAAGTCGTCGAACGACAGGCTGAACGCCAGCAGGGCGGCCCCGGCGATACCCGGCGCGACCAGCGGCAGGGTGATCCGCCGGAAGGTCTCCAGCTCGTTCGCGTAGAGGTCCTGCGCCGCCTGCTCCAGCCGTGGGTCCAGCCCGGCGATCCGGGCCTTCACCGCCACCACCACGAAGCTGATGCTGAACATCACGTGCGCGATCACGATCGTGGTGAAGCCCAGCGGGAACTTCAGGTTCAGGAACAGCGTGAGCAGCGACGCGGCCAGCACCACCTCCGGCGTGGCCATCGGCAGGAACAGCAGCAGATTGGTCGGCGTGCGGCCGCGGAACCGGTAGCGGGCCAGGGCGAACGCCACCATCGTGCCGAGCACCGTGGCGATCAGCGTGGAGAGCAGGCCGATCTTCAGGCTGTTGCCCAGGGCCGAGCAGACGTCCGGCGCGGCGCACGGGTTGGCCCAGTTCTCCAGCGTGAACCCGCGCCAGGTGAGGTTGGTGCGGGCGGGCTGGTTGAAGCTGAACACCATGATGTAGGCGATCGGCGTGAAGATGTAGGCGAACGCCACCACGCCGTAGATGTGCAGGGCGTGCCGCTGGAGCCACCTCATACCAGTTCCTCCGTCCCGGCCCGGCGCACGTAGAACACGACCAGCACCAGGATGATCGCCATCAGGATGAAGCTCAGGGCCGCCGCCGTCGGGTAGTCGACGATCCGGAAGAACCGGCTCTCCACCACGTTCCCGATCATCGTGGTGCGGGTGTTGCCGAGCAGGCTGGCGTTCACGTAGTCGCCGGAGGCCGGGATGAACGTGAGCAGCGTGCCCGCCACCACCCCGGGCATCGACAGCGGGAACGTCACCCGGCGCAGCACGGTCAGGCCGTTGCCGTACAGGTCACCGCCCGCCTCGATCAGCCGCGGGTCGATGCGCTCCAGGCTGGAGTACAGCGGCAGCACCATGAAAGGCAGGTAGTTGTAGGTGATCCCGGCGACCACCGCGACCGCGCTGGCGGTGACCGTGGCGTCCTGCGGGATCAGGTGCAGCCACTTCAGCGACGACACCACCCAGCCGTCGTCGGCCAGAATCTGCCGCCAGGCCAGGGTGCGCAGCACGAACGAGCAGAAGAACGGCGCCACCACGAGCACCAGCAGCAGGTTGCGTGCCCGGCCGGCGCGGAAGGCGATCAGGTAGGCCAGCGGGTAGCCGATCGCCAGGCAGAGCACCGTGGCCAGGAACGAGTACAGGAACGAGCGGGCGAAGTGCGCCTTGTAGTCGCTGAACGCGTCCCAGTAGTTGGCCAGGTGGAAGGTCTGCACGAACTCGCCGGGAATGCCACTGCCCGAAGGGGTCTGGGTGGAGGTCCCGGCCAGCGTGAAGATCGGGACCACGAAGAAGATCGCGAGCCAGAGCAGACCGGGAAGGAGCAGGAGCAGGACGGTGCGCAGCTGTTTCCCGGTGGCCCGGGGCAGCTCCTCGGCGTCGGCCGGGTCGGCCGGGGTGTGGGGGGCGATCGCTGCCATGTCAGCCCTTCGCCGCGACGAGTTCGTCGTCCACACCGGCGTCGGCGTCGCCGGCCAGCCCGAAACCGTGGTCCGGCTCCCAGGCCAGCACCGCCCTCTCGCCGTCCCGGAAACGCTCTCCCACACCGAGGTTCTGGGCGAACACCGTGAGATTCTGCCCCCACGGCATCCGCACCAGGTACTGCGTGGACACGCCGAGGTAGCTGGCGTCCAGCACCACCCCGCCGGTGAGCACGTTCAGATGAGGGGACGTCCGCTCGGACTCGGCGAGGATGCGCACCTTCTCCGGGCGAACCCCGAGGAGCAGGTCGTTCGCCTCGACACACCGTGCGCGGCGCACCCGCACCTTCTGCCCGTGCGTCTCGACCACCACGTGGTCGCCGTCGGTGCCCGCCCGGCGCACCGGCACCAGGTTGGACTGGCCGAGGAAGTTGGCCACGAACGTGGTGTCCGGCGTCTCGTACAGCTCACTCGGCGGGCCCAGCTGCTCGACCCTGCCGTGGTTCATCACCGCGACCCGGTCGGCCATCGTCATGGCCTCCTCCTGGTCGTGGGTGACATGCACGAAGGTGATGCCGACCTCCATCTGGATGCGCTTGAGCTCGATCTGCATCTGGCGGCGGAGTTTCAGGTCCAGCGCGCCCAGCGGCTCGTCGAGCAGCAGCACCTTCGGCCGGTTGACCACGGCCCGGGCCAGCGCGATCCGCTGCTGCTGGCCACCGGACAGCTGCGCGGGCTTGCGCCCCGCCAGGTGCCCCAGCTCGACCAGGTCGAGCGCGTCGCCGGCCTGCCGCTTCACGTCCTTCACCCCGCGCCGGCGCAGGCCGAACGCCACGTTCTCGAAGATCGTCAGGTGCGGGAACAGGGCGTAGTTCTGGAACACCGTGTTCACCGGCCGCTGGTACGGCTTCTTGTGCGTGACGTCGAGATCGCCCAGGTGGATGGACCCTTCGGTGGGGTCCTCCAGGCCGGCGATCATCCGCAGCGTCGTGGTCTTGCCGCAGCCCGACGGGCCGAGCACGGCGAAGAACTCGCCCTGCGCGATCGTCAGGTCGAGACCGTCGACGGCGGTGAACGAGGCGAACCGCTTGCTGACGCCGGTGAGGCGGAGGTCTTCGGCCATCGTCAGATGCCTCTCAGTTGCCGAGAACGCGCTGGAACTCGGAGGCGAACTCGGTCTCCTCGGTGCCGGTCAGGGTGCGGAACACCTTGACCTTGGCCAGGTCCGCGTCGGTCGGGAAGATGTTCGGGTTGGTCGTGAGGGCCCGCAGCTCCTTGTCCTTGCTCTTGGCCAGCACGTCCTGGGCACCCTTGACCGGGCAGATGTAGTTCACGTAGGCGGCCACCTCGGCCGCCACCTCGGGCTCGTAGTAGTAGTTCATGAGCGTCTCGGCGTTCGTCTTGTGCGGCGAGCCGATCGGCACGAGCATGTTGTCGCTCCACATCGTGCCGCCGGCCTCCGGCAGCGCGAATCCCCACTTGTCGCCGTTCTCGGCGTTCAGCGCGGTGATGTCGCCCGACCAGGCGATCACCGCGATCGCGTCGCCGGAGATCAGGTCCTGCGCGTACGAGTTCCCCTTGACCTGGCGGATCTGGCCGTTGTTCAGCTGCTTCTCGAGCACCGCGACGGCGTCGCCGAACTGGTCGGAGGTGAAGTCGCCGGAGATGTCGACACCCTGCTGGAGCATGATCAGGCCCAGGGTGTCCCGCATTTCGGAGAGCACCTCGACCTTGCCCTTGAGCGCGGGGCTCCACAGGTCGTCCACGCTCTTCAGGCCCTGCGGCAGCTTCTCCTTGTTCCAGGCCAGGCCCGCGTAACCGGACTGCCAGGTGAGGGAGTACTCGCGGCCCTTGTCGAAGTCGACGTCGGTGAGGTTGTCCAGGATGTTGCCGGCGTTCGGGATGTTCTCCCGGTTCAGCTTCTGCACATAGCCCTGCTCGATCACCCGGGCGGCCATGTAGTCGGTGAAGACGATGATGTCCTTGCCGATGTCCTGGCCGTTGGCCAGCTGCCCCTGCACCTTTCCGTAGTACGAGTCGTTGTCCTCGATCGCCTCGTCGTACGTCGCCTTGATCCCCGTCTCCTTCTGGAAGGCCTCCAGAGTCGGGTAGTTCTTGCTCTTGTCGTCGTAGTCCAGGTACAGCGCCCAGTTCGCCCAGTTCACCACCTTGTCGGTGGCCGAGCGGTCCTGCGCGGCGGACGGCGCGGTGGCCCCGGAGCTGCCGGTGGCCGTGCCCGAGGTTCCGCAGGCGGCCAGGGTGGCACCGAGCCCGAGGGTGCCGGCACCGGCGAAGAGCGAGCGGCGGGAGAGCCGGCCGGCGGAGCGCTGGGCACGGATCACGGCCGCGGCTTCGGGGGACAGCGGGCGGCGACGCTGGGACATGGGACGTACGTCCTTTCGTAACGCTACGGATGGCGTTCTCGAGAGCGGGCCTCCGCAGGGGAGCGTCAGCCTAGGCGCGTCTTCCGGCTTCAGGACCGGTCGCACACAGTTCGCAACACGTCGTTAACAATGCCCGTGACCGGCAGCACTTTCACCGTCAGTCACCGGGAATCAGGGAACCCGGGGCGGAACGCAACGGATACTGACACGCCGTAAAGATGCACGGCAAGGAGTCAAGGTAGTTTTTCGTAGTGTTTACCGGCGAAACGCAACGGATTCGTTACCGGATGGGTATGGACGACGGGGAAACCGGCCAGATGCAGCCGTTTTGACCACCGATTACGTGCTCACCGCGGCTACGGAAAGCGCAGTCAGGCCCGGATCGGGCAGCCGCCGGTTTCCGCACTCCCCGGCGACGAGCGGTATGGATTCGGAATGTTTTCGCACCGGAAACAACGGAATCTATTGTCATGGGCCTGGTCTACGGTGAAGATCAGAGGGTGACCCGTAAACCCGTACGGCCCTCCGGACCGCACGCCTCGCAGCCGCTCGACGAGACCTCCAAGCGCATCATCGAGCAGCTCCAGGAAGACGGCCGGCGTCCGTATGCCGCCATCGGCAAGGCCGTGGGCCTGTCCGAGGCGGCCGTCCGGCAGCGCGTGCAGCGGCTGCTCGACGGTGGGGTGATGCAGATCGTCGCCGTCACCGACCCGCTCCAGGTGGGTTTCGCGCGGCAGGCGATGATCGGCGTGAAGGTCGAGGGAGAGATCGAGCCGGTCGCCGACGAGCTGTCGGCGATGGCCGAGGTGGACTACGTGGTGGTCACCGCCGGTTCGTTCGACCTCCTGGTCGAGGTGGTGTGTGAGGACGACGACCACCTGCTCGACCTGGTCAGTGCGCAGATCCGCAAACTGCCCGGGGTGCGCTCCACCGAGACCTTCGTCTATCTCAAACTCCGCAAGCAGCTCTACAACTGGGGTACCCGATGACCACTGACGCACTGACCCAGGCCTGGAACAACTCGGCCCGCGACCACCTCTGGCTCCACTTCACCCGCCACTCCGGCTATTTCGGCTCCGACCCCGAGCCCGCCCCGGTGATCGTGAAGGGCGAGGGCCACCACATCTGGGACTCGACCGGCCGCAAGTACATCGACGGCCTGGCCGGGCTGTTCGTGGTGCAGGCCGGGCACGGCCGCCAGGTGCTGGCCGACGCTGCCGCGAAGCAGGCCAGGGAGCTGGCGTTCTTCCCGCTCTGGTCCTACGCCACGCCGCCCGCGATCGAGCTGTCCGAGAGGCTGGCGCACTACGCGCCGGGCGACCTGAACCGGGTCTTCTTCACCACCGGCGGCGGCGAGGCCGTCGAGTCCGCCTGGAAGCTGGCCAAGCAGTACTGGAAGCTGCGCGGAAAGCCCGCCAAGACCAAGGTGATCTCGCGGTCGGTCGCTTACCACGGCACCACCGCCGGCGCCCTGTCGATCACCGGGATCCCCGGTATGAAGGCCGATTTCGAGCCGCTGGTGCCGGGTGCCTCCCGGGTGCCGAACACCAACATCTACCGGGCCGCCGAGGAACTGCGCGACGACCCCAAGCGGTTCGGCCGCTGGGCCGCGGAGCGGATCGCCGAGGCGATCGAGTTCGAGGGCCCCGACCAGGTGGCCGCGGTGTTCCTGGAGCCGGTGCAGAACGCCGGCGGCTGTTTCCCGCCCCCGCCCGGCTACTTCGAGCGGGTGCGCGAGATCTGCGACCAGTACGACGTGCTGCTGGTGTCGGACGAGACGATCTGCGCGTTCGGCCGGGTCGGCGGCATGTTCGCCTGCACCGAGCTGGGCTACGTGCCCGACATGATCACCTGCGCCAAGGGCATGACCAGCGGCTACTCCCCGATCGGCGCGATGATCGCGAGCGAGAAGCTGTTCGAGCCGTTCCGCGAGGGCACCACCTACTTCCCGCACGGCTACACCTTCGGCGGGCACCCGGTGTCGGCCGCGGTCGGCCTGGCCAACCTGGAGCTGTTCGAGTCCGAGGGCCTGCTGGAGAACGTGCGCACCAACGCGCCGGTGTTCCGCGCCACCCTGGAGAAGCTGCTCGACCTGCCGATCGTCGGTGACGTGCGCGGCGAGGGCTACTTCTACGGGATCGAGCTGGTCAAGGACAAGACCACCCGGGAGACCTTCGACGAGGACGAGTCCGAGCGCCTGCTGCGGGGTTTCCTGTCCAAGGCACTGTTCGACGCGGGCCTGTACTGCCGTGCCGACGACCGCGGCGACCCGGTGATCCAGCTGTCGCCGCCACTGACCATGGGCCCGGCCGAGTTCACCGAGATCGAGGGCATCCTGCGCTCGGTGCTGACCGAGGCGTGGACCCGGTTGTGAACCAGTTCCGGTCGGTGTCGTTGTGGATGGATCAGGTTGCTGACGACCTGGTCCCCCGCCCCCGCCTGGACGGCGACCTGGACGTGGACGTCTGCGTCGTCGGCGGCGGCCTGACCGGTCTGTGGACGGCCTACTACCTGCTGAAGGAACAGCCGTCGCTGCGGATCGCGGTGCTGGAGGCGCAGATCGCGGGCTTCGGTGCGAGCGGGCGTAACGGCGGCTGGTGTTCCGCGCTGTTCCCGGTTTCGGTGACGGCGCTGGCCCGCCGTCACGGCCTGCCCGCGGCGCTGGCCATGCGCCGCACGATGAACGAGACGGTGGGCGAGGTCGGCCGGGTGGCCGCGGCGGAGGGCATCGACTGCCACTTCGTTCGTGGCGGCACGATCGAGCTCGCCCGCTCCGGCGTGCAGCTGGAGCGGGTGCGCTCGGCGGTGGCGGCCGACGTCGCGCGCGGCGGCATCGACGGCTACGAGATCTGGGACGCCGGTGAGACCGCCGCCCGCGTGCGGGCTTCCGGGGTGGTCGGCGCCGGGTACACCCCGCACTGCGCGCGGCTCCAGCCCGCGCTGCTGGTGCGCGGGCTGGCCGGCGTGGTGGAGCGGATGGGCGGGGTGATCCTGGAACGCACCCCGGCACTGGAGATCCTGCCCGCCGGGGGCGGTCACGGCCCCCGGGTGCGCACCGCCTACGGCACCGTGTCGGCGGAGCACGTGGTGCGGGCCACCGAGGCCTGGACGTCGCAGTTGCCGGGCACCCGCCGGGCGATCGCGCCGGTCTACTCGCTGATGGTCGCCACCGAGCCGCTGCCCGCGTCGTTCTGGGCCCAGGTCGGCCTGGAGCGCGGCGAGACCTTCACCGACGCAAGGCATCTGGTGATCTACGGACAGCGCACCGCCGACGACCGGATCGCCTTCGGCGGGCGCGGCGCCCCCTATCACTTCGGCTCGCGCATCAGCCCGGACCTCGATCAGCACGCCCGGGTGCACGAGGCCCTGCGGCACACCCTGACCGAGCTGTTCCCGGCGCTCCGGGGACACGCCTTCACGCACAGCTGGGGCGGTGCGCTCGGCATCGCCCGGGACTGGAACGCCTCGGCCGGCCTGGACCGGCGCTCCGGCATCGGCTGGGCCGGGGGCTATGTCGGCGACGGGCTGTCCACCACCAACCTGGCCGGGCGCACGCTGCGGGACCTGTTGCTGAACCGCGACACC
This sequence comes from Kineosporia corallincola, assembly GCF_018499875.1. Taxonomy (GTDB): domain Bacteria; phylum Actinomycetota; class Actinomycetes; order Actinomycetales; family Kineosporiaceae; genus Kineosporia; species Kineosporia corallincola. The sequence continues at coordinate 93,375 of NZ_JAHBAY010000021.1, forward strand.
GCGCTGACCGCCCTGCCCTGGGTGAATCACCGCTCCCGCAACTGGGAACCAGAACCGCTGCGCTGGCTCGGCACCAACGCCGGGCTGACCGCGATGACGGCCGCGGACCACGAGGAACGCCTCACCTCCCGGCCGTCGCTGGCCGCCCGGCTGATGTCACCGCTGCTCGGCCACTGAGCCCTTCGTAGGCTGCGGTCCCTGGAACCACGCGGCCGACCCGCGCGACCGGCTGGGCAGCACCGTCCTCCTCACCACGCACGACCTCGACGCGGCCGACCACCTCTGCGTTCGGCTGCTGGTGATCGACCACGGCCTCATCGTCGCCCTCGGGCGCCGATGAGGAGCTCCGGGCTGGCGGCCGAGTACCGCGCCGGGGCGGTCGAGCGGCAGCGGGTCGGCCCGGCCGGGCGGGTCGACGGCACCCGGGCCCTCGTCACCAGCGACGTGCTCGGCGCCGCCGCACTGGGGGGGCGGCGTCCACCGTGCTGCTCGTGGCCGTCCCGCTGTGGTTCGGCGCCCGCACGTTCCGGCGCGGGTCGGCCTGAACCGCACCGCTTGACAGTCCCGGCGGCCGGACTCCCGACAGAGGCCCGGCAGCCGTCGCGGGAAAGCTATGAATTGCCATCTAATCGGACATACAGAATGGACCGGCGGACATTACCGGAAGCCGCTCAAGGTGTTTTCCCGGAGGCCGCCTACTCCGAACGGGTGAGAATGTGCACGACACCCCAAGGCCGTCTTTGCATTGTTGCTTGAACTGTCATCAAACCGTGACCGGGGTTGTCAATAGGTTCTCCACCGGAGGAAAACAATCGGGTCACGAACCGCTCGCCGGACTGCTGATCGTGACCCGGCCATCACCGAAAGCCCTTATTTCGGCGCTGGTCAAGGAATGATGTTCCAGCGAGTTAGCAATCGTGCACAGAAAGTTAGTATGGCGTTCTGGAACATCCTTCGGGCATTGTTAATTTCCCGCGCACCCCTCACCACAGGTCGCCGAGTCCACGCACAACCGGGCACGATTTCGTCACCCTGTGTCCCTGAAATAGGTCCGCTTGGGTGTTATCCCCTAAGCTCGGACAAGGGAATAGCCAGCATTTCCGAATGCTGCTTCCCAGCCCTGACAACGTGTGTTTCCATGGTCGGACAGGTGGGGAGGGCACACTCCGGATGAGCCGCCAGCCCTGGATGACTGGAGACTCGATGAGCAATTCACCGCGCGGCTTCGCCGGGCTTCGACAGCGCATGTCGCGCACCGAGGCCAAGCACGCCAACCCGGACAGCCCGGCGAGCGCCATCCCGTCGCCGACCTCGACGGACTCCGGCGAGATGCCGGTCCCCCTGCGTCCCGGCGACATGCGCGACGGCGACCGCATCGATCTGCGCGTCAGCCCGGAACCGCAGGAGCACCTGTTCGCCTTCGAGCCGGGTGCCCCGCTGCCGGCCCGCACCCGCCGCCCCAAGCCGCAGGCGGGCGAGCAGCCGCCGCGCACCCCCGACGTCCCCCCGGTCACCGGCGCCGAGGCGATCATCGCCTCGGCCACCGTGATCTCCTCCCCGGCGTCCGGCACCTACCTGGTGTCGTCGACGCCGATCAGCGGCGAACTGCCGCTGCTGCCCGAGCCCGGCGCCGACCGGTACCCGGGTCACGAGACATACAGCGAGAGTGAGGGTCCGGTGGCTCAGGGCTACGGCACCGGTGACGATCACCGGGCCGAGACGGCTTACCGCAACGACTACCGCACCGAGCAGGGCTACCGGGCACCACGCCACCAGCCGGCCGAGGCGCGTCACGACGTCCGGCACGCCGCGCCGCAGCCCACCCGAGCCCCGGGGTACGAGCCGGCCTACGGCTACGAGGACGTTACCCCGGCCGGTGCGCGGCAGACCTACGACGGGTACGACGGCACCGGCTACGGCACCCCGCCGGGCGGCACCCGCCAGGCACCCCCGGCGGCTCCGGCGGCCCCGGTTCCCCAGCCGGTGCCGCAGGCCCCCGCCGCCCATGCCCCGGCGGCCCCGGCCCGTCCGGTCTCCCCCACCACCGAGCCGCTCGACCTACGGCAGCTACAGGCCCGGACCGCTCCGCCCCCCACTCCGATGCGTCGCCGGACCGACCAATCGGCGGATCGGAATCCGGTGCGCCCTGCCGAGAGAAACCCCGACAGTCACCACGGTGGCCGACCCGACGGGCCGGCTGCCGGTCCTGCCCGCCGTCCCATCGGTTCCGGCCAGCCCGAGCGGCCCGGAACCGCGCTCCAGATCCGTTCCCCACAGACCAGCCTTCACGGCCGGAAGGAAGACACCGTGACGAACATCGACACCGTCCTCAAGGAAGCCATGCAGATCGACGGCGCCATCGGCGTCGCGCTGGTGGACTACACCAGCGGCATGACCCTCGGCCAGGCCGGTGGCGCCACGCTGAACCTCGAGGTCGCGTCTGCGGGCAACACCGAGGTGGTGCGGGCCAAGCTGCGCACGATGGAGGCCCTGGGCCTGCGTGAGGGCATCGAGGACATCCTGATCACGCTCGACACCCAGTACCACCTGATCCGCCTGATCACCGACCAGTCCGGCATCGGGCTGTTCCTCTACCTGGCGCTCGACAAGCACCGCTCGAACCTGGCCCTGGCCCGCCGCAAGCTGTCCAACCTGGAGCGGACCATCGAGATCTGAGGGCGCGCCCCCGCTCCCAGGGCCTTGCCGGCCGGACCTGCCAGCAACATCCGTAGCGTCCGGTTCGACGGTTCCCTGCCCAACCTGAACATCACGCTCGACTAGGGCGCAGTCGTTGTAGAGGCTGCGCCCTAGCGGGCTTTCAGGGCGTCACCGGGACGCGCGCAGCACCGGCGTGAGCGTGTCCAGCACCGACGCGTCCTCGATCGTCCCCGGCACCGACACCTCGCCGCCGTCGGCGATCTCCCGCATCGTGCGGCGCAGGATCTTGCCCGAGCGGGTCTTGGGCAGCGCCGTCACCACGTCGATCCGGCGCAGTGACGCCACCGCCCCGATCTCCGAGCGCACCAGCTCCACCAGCTCGGCCTCCAACGTCGCGGCGGGTTCGTCCACGCCGGCCTTGAGCACCACGAAACCCCGGGGCTGCTGGCCCTTCAGCTCGTCGTGCACCCCGATCACCGCGCACTCCGCGACCGCCGGGTGGGCGGCCAGCACGGCCTCCATCGAGCCGGTCGAGAGCCGGTGCCCGGCCACGTTGATCACGTCGTCGGTGCGGCCCATGACGAACACGTAGCCGTCCTCGTCCTTGTAGCCGCCGTCGCCGGACAGGTACCAGCCCTCGAACGCCGACAGGTACGACGCAACGTAGCGCTCGTCGTCCTGCCACAGGGTGGCCAGGGTGCCCGGCGGCAGGGGCAGCCGGATGCAGATGGCCCCCTCGGTGTTCGGCGGCAGCACCTCCCCCGCCGGGTCGAGCACCTGCACGTCGTAGCCCGGGACCGGCACCGACGGCGATCCGGCCTTGAGCGGAAGCTGTTCCAGGCCGATCGGGTTCGCGCAGATCGGCCAGCCGGTCTCGGTCTGCCACCAGTTGTCCACCACCGGCACACCCAGCGTGGACGAGGCCCAGCGGTAGGTCTCCGGGTCGAGCCGCTCGCCGGCCAGGAACAGCGTGCGCAGGCTCGAGATGTCGCGTCCCGCCAGCAGTTCCGCGGAGGGGTCGGCCCGGCGGATCGCCCGGAACGCGGTCGGCGCGGTGAACACGGCGTTGACCCGGTGCTCCTCTACGACCCGCCAGAACGCGCCCGCGTCCGGGGTGCCCACCGGCTTGCCCTCGTAGAGCACGGTGGTGGCCCCGGCCAGCAGCGGGCCGTAGACGATGTACGAGTGCCCGACCACCCAGCCGACGTCGCTGGCGGTGAACATCGTGTCGCCCGGCCCGATTCCGTAGATCGCCTGCATCGACCAGGCCAGCGCCACGGCGTGACCACCGTTGTCGCGCACGATGCCCTTCGGCCGCCCGGTGGTGCCCGAGGTGTAGAGCACGTAGAGCGGGTCGGTCGCCTCGACCGGCACACAGGCGGCCGGGGGCACGGCGTTGGGCTTCATCAGCGTGGCCCAGTCCACGTCGTTCCCGGTCAGCTCGGCCTTCGCCTGCGGCCGCTGGAAGATCACCGAGAAGTCGGGGCGGTGCTCGCTGCGCCGCAGGGCCTCGTCGAGCAGCGGCTTGTACTCGATCACCCGGCTGGGCTCGATCCCGCAGCTCGCCGCCACCACCACCCTGGGCCGGGCGTCGTCGATCCGGACGGCCAGCTCGGCCGGGGCGAAACCGCCGAACACCACCGAGTGCACGGCCCCGATCCGGGCACAGGCCAGCATCGCGATCACCGCCTCGGGCACCATCGGCATGTAGATCAGCACGGTGTCGCCCTTGGTCACGCCGAGCGCCTCCAGGCCACCGGCGAACCGGGCGGTGAGGTCGAGCAGCTGGGCATAGCTGTAGGCACGTTTCGTGCCGGTGACCGGTGAGTCGTGGATCAGCGCGGTCTGCTCGGCGCGGCCGGCCACCACGTGCCGGTCCAGCGCGTTGTAGCAGGTGTTCATCCGGGCGCCGGGGAACCAGCGGTGGATCGGCGCCCGGGAGTCGTCGAGGACCTGCTGCGGTCTGCGGATCCAGTGGATGCTCCGCGCCGCCTCGCCCCAGAACGCCGCCGGGTCCTCCAGGCTCTGCCGGTAGGCGCCGGCATATCCGCCCTGACCGCTCGTCATGTGTACTCCCGATCGTCGTTCACGAGCCGGGTCCACCGGTACCGGCGGACCCGGGAGACATCATCCGTGACAGGCTTGCCCCGTGTCCTTCGACCCCGCCCACCTGCCCTCCTCCGCCCTGCCCCTGCTGACCGAACGGCATCTGGCCACCCTCGCCACGCTGCGCGCCGACGGCAGCCCCCACGTCGTCCCCGTCGGTTTCACCTGGGACGGAGCGACCCGTCTGGTGCGGGTGATCACCGGCGGCGGCAGTGTCAAGGCCCGCAACGCCCGCCGGGGCGGGCGGGCCGCGGTGTCGGTGGTCGACGGCCGCTGGTGGCTCACCCTCGAGGGTCCGGTCCAGGTGCTTGAGGACGACGAGTCGGTGCGCGAGGCGGAGCGCCGTTACGAGGAGCGGTACCGGCCGCCCCGGGTCAATCCGGCCCGGGTGGTCGTGACGATCGCGGTGGACCGGGTGCTGGGCCATCTGCCCGGGTGACTCCTTTCCTCCGCGCATGGTGCGGGGCGGGAGGTTGCGACGGGGTTGCTCCCTCGTCGGGTGCTACGGGACGTACTGGGTGGCGTAGGTGCCCCACCAGGTGGCGGCCACGTGGGCGGTGCGCACGCCGGGCACCTGCACGGGACTGGCGTGGTCGGCGTAGTCGCCCAGGCCGAGCTGCCCCACCCCGTTGAAACCCCAGCACCAGAGCGTGGTGTCGGGACGGACCGCGCAGGTGTGGGCGAAGCCGAGGCTGACCTCGTACCAGGAGGTGCCGGCCGCCACCTGCACCGGGCTGTCGCGCTCGGTGCTGTCGCCCTGGCCCAGCTGCCCGTTGTCGTTGGCGCCCCAGCACCACAGGCTGCCGTCGGTACGCACGCCGCAGGTGTGCACCCGGCCGGTCCCCAGCCCGGCCCAGTCGGTGGCGTTGCCGACCTGCGTGGGTGAGGTGCGGTTGGTGGTGTCGCCCAGGCCGAGCTGCCCGCGCACGTTCCAGCCCCAGCACCACAGGGTGCCGTCGGTACGGATGCCGCACGAGGCCCCGTAGACCGAGTCGACCTGGCGCCAGGTGGTGGCGGTGCCGACCTGTGCCGGGGTCAGGCGGTCGGTGGTGTCGCCCAGACCCAGCTGGCCGTACCAGTTCTGGCCCCAGCACCAGAGCGTGCCGTCGGTCCGGGTCGCGCAGGTGTAGCTGAGCCCGGCCGAGACCGAGGCCCAGCCGGTACCGGTGCCGACCTGCCGGGGCGAGGCGTACATCGTGGTGTTGCCCAGACCCAGCTCACCGTAGTAGTTCTCGCCCCAGCACCAGAGCGTGCCGTCGGAGCGCACCCCGCAGGCGTGGTACTGCCCGATCCCGACCGAGCGCCAGGCGGACGAGCCCACCTGGGTCAGCGCCGAGCGCACCGTGTAGTCACCCTGCCCGAGCTGCCCGGAGCCGTTGTAGTCCGAGCACCACAGGGTCGAGTCCTGGCGCAGCGCACAGAGATTCAGCCGGCCGGGGGCCAGGTGCTGCCAGCTGGTCACGGTGCCCACCTGGCTGGGCGAGGCGAGCGTCTTGCCGAGCTGGCCGCTGATCCCGTAGCCCCAGCACCAGAGGGTGCCGTCGGTGCGCACGCCGCAGGTGTGCAGCACACCGGGCCCGACGGAGGCCCAGTCGGTGTCGGTGCCGACGCGCACCGGCGAGGTGCGGTTGGTGGTGTCGCCGAGCCCGAGCACCCCGCGCGAGCCCAGCCCCCAGCACCACAGGCTGCCGTCGGTGCGGGTGCCGCAGCTGAACGCGCTGCCCAGCGCCACACCGGCCCAGGTACTCGCCGTGCCGACCTGCACCGGTGAGGTGCGGTCGGTGGTGTCGCCGAGCCCGAGCTGACCGCTTGCTCCGGCGCCCCAGCACCAGAGCGTGCCGTCGGAGCGTGACCCGCAGGTGTGGCTGCTCCCGGTGGCCACCGCCGACCAGGAGGTGTCCGTGCCCACCCGCACCGGGCCCGTCCGGTTGGTGGTGTCACCGAGACCGAGCTGACCGTTGGTGTTGTCGCCCCAGCACCACAGCGTCCCGTCCGAGGCGGTCGCGCAGGCGTGGGCCCGCACCACGGCGACGCCGGTCCAGGTGGTGCCCGCGCCGACCTGCACCGGGGAGCTACGGGTGCTGGTGTCGCCCTGACCCAGCTGGCCGGAACCGTTCTCGCCCCAGCACCAGAGCGTCCCGCCGCCCCGGATGCCGCAGCCGGTCAGCTCGCCCTCGGCGACCTTCACCCAGTCGGACGCCGAGCCGACCTGGGCCGGCACCGACCTGCTGGTGGTGTCGCCGAGCCCGAGCTGACCGCTGCTGTTGCGGCCCCAGCACCACAGCGTGCCGGCGGTCCGGACGGCGCAGGTGGTGGCGGTGGCCACGGAGACCTGTGCCCAGACGGCCGAGCCCACCTTGACCGGTGCCACCACGTAGTCGGACGCGCCGATGCCCACGCCCAGTTCGCCGGCGCTGGAGGTGCCCCAGCACCACAGGGTGGCATCGGTGCGCACGGCGCAGCTGTGCGTGCTGCCGGCCGCGGCCTGCGCCCAGGTGGTGTTGCGCCCCACCTGCGACGGTTTCTGCTGCGGCGTGGTGTTCATGCCCCACTTGTAGAGCGCGCCGACCGCGAAGTCGTCACCCGCGGCCAGGTCGGCGGTGGTGCCGGTGCTCGCGCTGAACCCGGCCTGGGCGATGGGCAGGCTGAGCACGGCGGCGAGCAGTGCCACCGCCGTGAGCACGACCGCTGCCCCACGCCACCTCATCCGGAGTCCGGTCGGCAGCAGGCGGGCGGAATGTAGCGCCCGGCGCGGAAACCGCTGATCAGGTGGTGGTGATCAGCCGCTCCACCGCGTCCGGGGCGAAGATCGCGTCGGCCACCGACAGGGCCAGGCCGATCGGGCCGGCGCTGTTGTCGAGCGAGCTGCGCACGATGGCCAGACGGGTGGTGGCCAGCGGCAGCGAGCGCCGGTAGACCATCTCGCGGATGCCGGCGAACAGCTGCCCCTCCACCCGGGCCAGCTGGCCCCCGATCACCACCACGCGGGGGTTGAACAGGCTGACCGCCCCGGCCACGGCCGCCCCGAGCACGCGCCCGGCCCGCCGGGTGATCTGCACCGCGACCGGGTCACCGGACAGCGCCAGCTCGATCGCGGCATCCACCGAGGAGACGTCACGCCCGGCCGCCTGGAGGTCACGCATGAGCGCCCATCCCCCCACGTACGCCTCGACGCAGCCGACGTTGCCGCACCGGCACAGCGGCTGGTCGTGATCGTCCGGCGAGGTGAGCTGGGAGTGGCCGATGTCGCCGGCCGCGCCGTCGGCACCCCGGTAGATCTGGCCGCCGACCACCACCCCGGCGCCGATCCCGGTGCCGAGCTTGAGCATGAGCAGGTGCCCGGCGTCCGGGTAGTTGCGCCGGTACTCGCCGAACGCCATCGCGTTGACGTCCTTGTCCACCAGCACCGGGCAGTCGTAGGTGTGCCCGAACCGGGCCCGGATGTCGTACCCGTCCCAGCCGGTCATGATCGGCGGGTTCACCACGGCACCGCGGGCGAAGTCGACCGGCCCGGGCACCGACATGCCGATGCCGTGCACGTCGGCCGCCCGGTGCCCGGTCTCGTCCAGCAGGGCGGCGAACTGCTTCTCGACCAGCCCGAGGATGCGCTGCGGCCCGCGGGTGATGTCGATGGCGGCCTGACGCTCGGAGGCGATCACGCCGTTCAGGTCGCACACCGCCGCGCGCATGCCGGTGGCACCGAGGTCGGCCACCAGCAGCACACCCCGGCCGGCGTTGAACGCGAACCTGGTGGCCGGGCGCCCGCGGGTGGGCACGTCCTCGCCGGACGGCACGATCAGCCGGGCCTGGAGCAGCTGGTCGAGCCGCAGGTTCACGGTGGTGCGCGACAGCCCGGTGCGGGTCATCACCTCGGCGCGGGTCAGCGCCGTTCCGTCGCGGAACAGCGCGAGTGCCTGTCCCACACCGCTGTTCACCCCCGCGGCGGACGCGATGCCTGGGCTGTCCGGGTGCACTGCGGCCGCGGCGGGGATCTGGGGGGCAGCACTCATCGCACGATCTCCAGAGAGCTCTGCGAGCCGACGCTGTACTCGCGGGTTTCCAACACGGCACCATCGTAGTTCTGCTCATCAACTTTACAAAAGGTGGCCTCTTAACGATTGACAGCCAGACACAAGCGGACGTGTAATCGACCAGTCAGTTGGCGGTACGAAGTCGTACCTGTTCGCAAAGGAGGCTCCAACGTGGGAGCCAGCACCTCGATCCGACGCATCGCCACTCTCGGCGTGACCATGACCTGCGCGGCCGCCGCCCTGGCCGCCTGCGGCGACTCCGGCAGCTCGGGGGCCTCCGGCGACACCGGTTCCACCGGGTCCACCAAGGTCGCCGCCGTGATCAAGGGCCTCGACAACCCGTTCTTCCAGACGATGGAGGACGGCATCGACGCCGGTGCCGAGGCCCAGGACCTCGAGACCACCGTCCAGGCCGCGAACTCGATCACCGACACCACCGGCCAGGCCGACAAGCTCACCGCCCTCGCCGGGCAGGACTTCGGCTGCTACATCGTCAACCCGATCACCGGCACCAACCTGGTGCAGGGCCTGGCCAAGCTGGCCGCGGCCGACAAGACCATCGTCAACATCGACTCCCCGGTCGACGCCGAGGCCGCCGAGGCCGCGGGTGCCACGCCGGCCACCTACATCGGCACCGACAACGTGGCGGCCGGCAAGCTGGCCGGCGAGGAGATGGTCAAGCAGGTCACCTCCGGCGACGTGGCCGTCATCGGCGGCACCTCGGGCGACGTGACCAGCGGCAACCGGGTCGAGGGCTTCAGGTCCGGGCTGTCCTCCAAGGTCAAGGTGGTGCAGGAGGTCTCGGCCGACTGGAACCGCGAGAAGGCGCTCACCCAGGCCACCACCGTGCTGCGCGCCCACCCCGACCTGAAGGGGTTCTACGTCGCCAACGACGACATGGCCCTGGGCGTGGTGCGGGCCGTGCAGAACGCCCAGCTGACCGACCAGGTCAGGGTGATCGGCACCGACGGCGTCGAGGAGGCGCTGACCTCGGTCAAGGAGGGCGGGCTGACCGCCACCGTGGCCCAGTACCCCTACACCATCGGCGAGATGGGCATCGAGGCGTGCGCCGCCGCCGCGGCCGGCAAGACCCTGCCGGAGACCGTCACCGCCCCGGTCGAGCTGGTCACCGAGGCCGACGCGGAGAAGGCCCTGGCCGCCACCCCGAAGCCGTTCGGCGAGTACCAGGACCCGATCGCCGACCTGCTCAAGTAACCGTTTCTTCGAACGGGGGACGACGTCACGGCTTTCGTCGTCCCCCGTTGTGCCACCCCCACACCCGCGCCCGCACGTCAGCCAACGACGGCTTGAGAGGTACTGCGATGACCGCGACCACCATCGAGGCCCCGCCCGCGCCGCAGGCGCCCGCCCGGGCCCAGCGACTGCGCGACCCCGCCTTCTGGGCCGACTGGGCCGCCCTCGTCGGGCTGATCGGCCTGACGATCGTGTTCCAGTCGCTGAACTCGACCTTCCTCAGCTACGGCAACGTCCAGTCCATCCTGGTCGCCGCGGCGATCCTGGTGATCCTCTCGATCGGCCAGACCTTCACCATCGCCACCGGCGGCATCGACCTCTCCGTCGCCTCCGTGATGACCTTCGCCGCAGTGGTTTTCGGCTGGGCCTTCACCCAGGGGTGGAGCCTGCCGCCGTGCATGGCCGCCGCCGTGGCGGCCGGCCTGTTCTTCGGCGTGGTCAACGGCGCGCTGATCGCCAAGGGAAAGATCCCCGACTTCGTGGTCACCCTGGGCTCGCTGAGCGCGGCCTCCGGCCTGGCGCTGATCCTGGCCGACGGCAAGCCGGCCACCGTGATCAGCCCGTTCCTGCTGAAGTTCTCCACCCGGGGCGTCGGCCTGTTCGGCTGGACCTTCCTGCTGGCCGTGGCGATCGCCGTGGTCGCCCACGTGTTCCTGTTCCACACCCGGTTCGGCACCCACGTTCTGGCCGCCGGCGGCTCCGCCGAGGCCGCGACCGCCACCGGCATCAGCACCGCGCGGATCAAGATCGCGGTGTACACGATCTCCGGTGTGCTGGCCGGCCTGAGCGGCATCCTGCTGGTGGCCCGCATCGGTGCGTCGTCCCCCGCCGCCGACACCACGATGACCCTGAACACCGTTGCGGCAGTGGTGCTCGGCGGTGTCAGCCTGCTCGGCGGGCGGGCCACCGTCATCGGCCCGGTACTCGGCGCCCTGGTGCTGACCGTGCTGGTCAACGGCCTCACCCTGGTCGGCGTCTCGCAGTTCTACCAGCCGCTCTCGGTCGGCATCGTCGTGGTGCTCGCCGCCCTGCTCATGCGTTTCCAGAAGTGAGGTCACCCCGATGACGACGACCACGACAGACGCACTGGTGTCGATCGACGACATCAGCCTCTCCTTCGGCAACGTGCGCGCCCTGCGCGATGTCTCGCTGATCCTGCGGCCGGGCGAGATCACCGCCCTGGTCGGCGACAACGGCGCGGGCAAGTCCACGCTGGTGCGCTGCCTGTCGGGCATCCACCGCCCGGACACCGGCCGGATCGTGTTCGACGGCTCGCCGGTGCAGTTCTCCAGCCCGGAGGACGCCCGCAAGGCCGGCATCGAGACCGTGCACCAGAACCTGGCACTGGTCGAGGACCTCACCGTCTGGCAGAACCTGTTCCTGAACCGCGAGCTCACCAACGGCCTCGGCCTCCTCGATCGGAAGACCATGAAACGCGAGGCCCAGCGCATGGTCTCGACGCTGGCGGTGAACGTGCCCGACGTCGCGTCCACCGTGCGGCGGCTGTCGGGCGGCCAGCGCCAGGCCGTCTCGATCTGCCGGGCGGCGGGTTTCAGCTCGAAGCTGGTGATCATGGACGAGCCGACCGCGGCCCTGGGGGTGCAGGAGACCGAGCGGGTCGAGCAGCTCATCCTCAAGCTCCGTTCCGACGGCCACGCCGTGCTGCTGATCAGCCACAACTTCGCCCAGGTGATGCGGCTGGCCGACCAGGTCTGGGTGATGCGCTCCGGGCGCTGCGTGGCCGGGCGCCGGATCGCCGAGACCACCGGCGAGGAGATCGTCGCGCTGATCACCGGCGCCCGGCAGTCCTGACCGTCCCTTCGCCATCCCGAATCTCTCTGCGCCGTAAGGAATCACCATGAGCCAGATCCGCAACCCCCTCGGTGTGCACGCCCTGGTGTGGGCCGGCAGCACCAGTCCCGCAGAGGTCGAGCTGGCGGTGCGCAGCACCCGCGAGGCCGGTTACGACCTGCTGGAGTTCTCCCTGCACGACGGCCTCACCATGGACACCGCGCACGCCCGCGCCGAGCTGGAGAAGGCCGGGCTGAAGGTGGCCTGCTCCCGCGGCCTGGCCCCGGACGCCGACGTGTCCAGCGAGGACCCGGCCGTGGTCGCCCGCGGCGCCCAGTTGCTCAGCCAGTCGCTCGAGGTCACCGCCGCGATCGGCGGCACGATGTTCGCCGGCGCGCTGTACAGCGCCTTCGGCAAGGCGGCGCAGCCGCTGTCGGCGCCGGGCCGGGCCAACGTGGTCGCCGTCCTCAAAGATCTTGCCGCACAGGCGGCCGAAAAGAACGTGACGCTCACCCTCGAGATCTGCAACCGGTACGAGACCAACGTGATCAACACCGCCCGCGACGCCCTGCGGCTGGCCGACGACATCGGCGCCGACAACGTGAAGATCCACCTCGACACCTACCACATGAATATCGAGGAGGCCGACATGGTGCGCCCGGTGCTGGAGGTCGGCGACCGGCTGGGCTACGTGCACATCGGCGAGAACCACCGCGGCTACCTGGGCAGCGGGCACATCGACTTCAACGCCTTCTTCCACGCCCTGGCCGACATCGACTACACCGGGCCGATCACCTTCGAGTCGTTCTCCTCGGCCGTGGTCGCCCCCGGGCTGTCGAACGACCTGGCGATCTGGCGCAACCTCTGGTCCGACGGCATGGACCTGGCCCGGCACGCCCACTCCTACCTGACCAACGGGCTCGCCGCGGCCGCGCAGAACGGTCACGGGAACCCGTGACCGGCGTGCCCGTCCCGGTGCAGAACTCGATGGCAGGGCATGATGCCCTGGTGCGACCGACCCTCGACGAACTTGCCACCAGGGTGCTGAAACTCGCCGCCGGACGGATGGGCGAACGGGTCATCGTCGGCATCGCCGGCGTGCCCGGCGCCGGGAAGACCACCCTGGCCGAGAAACTGACCGCGGTGCTGGCCGAGCGGATCGGCGCCGAGCAGGTGGCGCACGTGCCGATGGACGGCTTCCACCTGGCCGACGTCACCCTGGACCGGCTCGGGCTGCGTGACCGCAAGGGAGCACCGGAGACCTTCGACGCCCTCGGCTACGCCGCCCTGCTGCTGCGGCTGCGGGAGACCGGGGACCTGGTGTACGCACCGGGTTTCGAGCGCACCATCGAGCAGCCGGTCGCCGGTGCCATACCGGTTCCGCCCAGCGTGCGGGTGGTGGTGTCGGAGGGAAACTATCTGTTACTCGGCGGCGACTGGGAACGCGCCGAGGACCAGCTCGACGAGGTCTGGTACTGCCACACCGCCGAGGAGGTGCGGCTGGAGCGGCTGCTCGCCCGGCACGTGCTGTTCGGCAAGACGCCGGAGTTCGCCCGGGCCTGGATCGAGCAGACCGACCAGCCCAACGCCCGGCTCATCGAGGCCGGGCGGGAGCGTGCCGACCTGGTCGTCGAGATGGACTGAACCACACAACCAAGGACGCCCGACAGCACGAGTGCTGTCGGGCGTCCTTGGTTGTGTGGTCGGTTCTAGACGGTCTGGACGACCAGGAGCTCGACCACGCGGTCGAGGAAGGCGTCGACCGAGGCCTCGCGGTAACCCCGGGAACCGCGACGGCTCTTGAACACCGCCAGGCGCACGGCGTCGGGCGGGAGAGGATGGCCCATCGCGAACGACTCCTCGATGCGGATGCACAGCTCGTCGACCGCGTCGATGTCGTAGGTGAGCTCCATGCCGCTGCCCCGCGGGAAGCGCTCGCCGTCGGGACGGCCCAGCTGGGCGCGCAGCGACTGCTCCTGGGTGCGCAGCTGCGTCTGCCAGGCCTGGCTGCCGCTGCGCTCCTCACCACGCTGCTTCTCGCGGCGGGCGAAGGCATCCTCGATGCGGTCGAGGGCTGCGTCCACCGCGTCGACGTCGTACCCGCCGCGCACCAGGTCGAAACCGACCGTGCGGACGTGCCACGACGTCATCGCGGGCCCGCGCCCGTTCTCCTCGTAGGCAGCCCGGGCGCGGCCGAGGAACGACTCGACCTGGTCGACGTCGTAGCCCTTGGAGAGGCGGCCGGCCCGCGGAAAGGTCTCGCTCACGGCTCACATTCTGCACCCGACAGAGGGGCTCGTGCGCGCCGGTCCGCAGAAGGGACACGGGAAATTTGCGGCTGCGAACCAGTTGTGATGCGGCCGTGACTCTACGGGACGCCGGGTGACCCGGGCGGGTGCCTCCGGCGGGCAGATCACCGCTCCGGGAGTGATGTTTCGCTCATCCGTGGAACGTGCTGTGCCGGTGCGGTGTCTGCCCGTCTTGCTAGACCGTGGTTGCCGCCAGCTGCCCGCAGGCGCCGTCGATCTCCTGGCCGCGGGTGTCGCGGACCGTGGTGGGCACACCGCGCTCGCGCAGGGCGTTCACGAAGGCGTTCTGGGCACGGCGGGTGCTGGCCGTCCACTTGGAGCCCGGCGTCGGGTTCAGCGGGATCGGGTTGACGTGCACCCAGCCGCGGCCGCGCCGGTTCAGCTCGCGGCCCAACAGATCGCCGCGCCACTCCTGGTCGTTGATGTCTTTGATCAGGGCGTACTCGATGCTGACCCGGCGGCCGGTGGCGTCGAAGTAGCGGCGGGCGGCGTCGAGGGTCTCGCCGACCTTCCAGCGGGTGTTGATCGGCACCAGCTCGTCGCGCAGCTCGTCGTCCGGGGCGTGCAGGCTGAGGGCCAGGGTGACCGGGATGCCCTCGGCGGCCAGCTTGTCGATGGCCGGCACCAGGCCGACCGTGGACATGGTGATGCCGCGGGCCGACATGCCCAGGCCCTCGGGCGCCGGGTCGGTGAGCCGCCGGATCGCCGCGACCGCCGACCTGTAGTTGGCCAGGGCCTCGCCCATGCCCATGAAGACCACGTTGGTGACGCGGCCCGCCGAGCCGGGCTCGGTCTCCTCGCCCAGCGGGGCGCCCTCGTTCCGGCCGGCCTTGAGCGGGGTGGCCGTGCGCATGTAGCGGGCGGCGGTGCGCACCTGCTCGACGATCTCCGCCGTGGACAGGTTGCGGGTGAGCCCGGCCTGACCGGTGGCGCAGAACGGGCAGTTCATGCCGCAGCCGGCCTGGCTGGACACGCACACCGTGGCCCGGTCGGGGTAGCGCATGAGCACGCTCTCGACCAGGGCGCCGTCGAACAGCCGCCAGACCGTCTTGACCGTGGCACCGTCGTCGCAGACCAGCTCGCGCACCGGGTTGATCAGGCGCGGGAGCAGGGCGTCGAGCATCGGCTGCCGGGACGCGGCCGGCAGGTCGGTGAGGTCGGCGGCGTCCATCTGGGCCAGCCGCTCGAAGTAGTGCACCGACAGCTGGCGGCCCCGGAACGGCTTCTCCCCCAGCTCCTTCACCGCGGCCATCCGCTCGGCCAGCGTGAGGTCGGCCAGGTGCTTCGGCGGCTTGCCCCGGCGGGGTGCGACCATCAGCAGCTTGCCGGGCTCGGGCGCGGTCGGCTTCGGCTCGGGCAGGGGTTCGGGGGTCATCAGGTTCTCTCGCTGGTTTATAGAAGGAAGTGCAGGAGCAGGTAGACCACGGGGGCCGTGGGGAGCAACGAGTCCATCCGGTCCATGATTCCGCCGTGGCCGGGCAGCAGGTTGCCCATGTCCTTGATGCCCAGGTCACGCTTGAGCAGGGACTCGGACAGATCGCCCATGGTCGCCGTGACCGCCGCCGCCGCACCGACCACCAGGCCCACCACAGGCGGGCCGTCGAGCAGCAGCACCACGCAGGCCGACCCGGCGATCAGGCAGGCCAGCAGTGAGCCGGCGAAACCCTCCCAGGACTTCTTCGGACTCACCCTCGGCGCCATCGGGTGCTTGCCGAACAGCACACCCGCGATGTAACCGCCGATGTCGCTGGCGCAGGTGACCACGATGAACGTGACCACCCGCTGCGGGCCCTGGTCGGCGGCCAGCAGCAGCACCGCGAACCCGGCCAGCAACGGCACGTAGGCGGCCACGAAGAGGCCGGCGGTGACGTCTCTCAGCGCGCCGTCGAGGCCCTCGACGATGCGCCAGAGCAGGATGCCGAAGCCGGTGAGCATGTAGCTGACCAGCAGACCCTCCGGGCCGGCCACGTAGGCCGACACCAGCATGCCGAGCGAGCCGACGGCGACCGGGATGACCGGCACCACGATCTGCTTGGCGGCCAGGGCGCCGGAGAGCTCCCAGACGGCGAGCACCACGACGAACGAGGCCAGCGCGACGAACGCCTCGGGCCGGGTGAACAGCGAGACCAGGGCCAGGCCGCCGAGGCCGACGCCCACGCCGATCGCCGCGGGCAGGTTGCGTCCCGCCCGGCCGTGATCCTTGGCCGCCACAGCCACGATCGTCGCATCCGGTTCGGGTGGGTGCTCCATCTCGCGCAGCGCGGCCTGGGCCTGGGCCCGGCCGGTCGGGTCGGCGTCGGGACGCTCGCCCCGGCGTCCCCGGGGGTGGTCGTTGTCGTGCAGGGTGCCGGGGCCGTCCTGGTCGTCGTCGTGGTCGTCGTGGTGATCGTCGTGGTGGCCTTGGTAGCGGTCTTGGTAGCCGTCACCGAAGCCGCCGGGGAACGGTTGGTCGTTCCGGTGGCGTTCGTCTTCGTCGCCGTGGCGGGTGCCGGACGGGTCAGCGGGGAACGCGCCGTGGGCGTGCCCGGCCGTGCCGTCGGCCGGCGTGGGGAACGGGCCGGCCTGGTCTTCCTGGGCGGGGCCCCGGTTGCGGGCCCGGCGGGTCCGGCCGGACGGGAACGGGCTCGGGTCGTGCGTGGCGGTTCCGCCGGACGGGGTCGGGAACGGGTCGTGCGTTGCGGTTCCGCCGGACGGGGTCGGGAACGGGCCCGAGCCCTGGCTGCCGCCCCGGCCTCCCCTGGTCGGGAACGGGCTCGCGTCGCCGCCACCGGGGACCGGGAACGGATCGGCCGGCCGGCTCGTGCCCTCGGCCGGGGTGGATCCGCCCCGGCCGAGCAGTCCCCCGCCCGCCGGGGTCTGCGGAGCGCGCCGGCCGCGCGCGCCGCGGCGTCCCTCGTTCACCGGGTTGCCGTTGCTGTCGCCACCGACGGCGTTCTCGCCGGTCGGGTGCTCGGTCTCGGGGTCCGCGGCCGTCGGGCCGGGCTCGCGCCGGCCCCGGCGGCCGAGGCGGCCGATCCGTCCGGTCAGCGGACCACGCCGGCTGCGACCACCCGCCGCACCCGGGAACGGGTCGGACGCGGCGTCGTGCTCGTCGTTCGGCTCGGTGCGGCCGGCTCGCGATCCGGAGCGGGCCGGGTCCTGGCGGTCGTCCTGCCCGTCGCGGTCAAGGTCACGGTTGCGGTCACGGTTGCGGTTCGGGGCGAACAGGTCCGGCTCGGAGGTGTCCTGGGGGAAGGGGGGCTGCTGCCCGCGGTTGCGACGGGGGGCGAACAGGTCCGGCTCCACACGGTCGGCACCGGGGCCGCCGGGGAACACGTCGGCCGCGTCCGGCTCGGGGAACGGG
The DNA here is from genome assembly GCF_018499875.1 of Kineosporia corallincola. Taxonomy (GTDB): domain Bacteria; phylum Actinomycetota; class Actinomycetes; order Actinomycetales; family Kineosporiaceae; genus Kineosporia; species Kineosporia corallincola. Next base: position 110,867 of record NZ_JAHBAY010000021.1, read on the forward strand.
CCGGGCTCGCGCCGACCACGGCCACGGCCGAGCAGGCCCATCCGGCCGGTGCCCCCGGCCGCGCCACGACCGGCCTCGCCACGACGGCCACGCGATGCACGGCCGCCGGTCGGGGCGTCCGGGAACGCAGCGGGCTCCTGGCGGGAGGACACGGAACGGTTCGGGGTCTGGCGGCCCGACGAGGGGAACGGATCGTCGTCCGGGTCGGCGGGCGCATCGGGCTCGGCGCGACCACGGCCGAACAGACCGCGGTTGCCACCGGTGGACGGTGCGTCGTCACGCCGGTCGCGGCCGCCGAGGCCGCGACGCGCACCGGAACGAGGCTGCTCACCGGTGTCCTCGAAACCCTTGCCGGGCATGTCGAAACCGGCTGGGGTGGCCGGTGCCTCGTCGGACGGCGGGTTGCGATAGGGGTTGATGGGGATGCCACCGGACTGCGTGGCCCGCTGCGGCAGCCCCGGGTGCGAGGTGCCCCGCACCGGCTGGGGCCGTTCCGGCCGACCCGGCTGCTGCTCGCGCCCGAAGGCACCACCGGCACCGGCCGAACGCTGGAGAACCTGGTCGAACGACGACGTGGACGGCCCGTTGGAGCGGATGCCGTGCCCCCGGTCGCGGCCGAACGCGCGGCCGAGCCGGGGTGCGTCGTCCACCGGTTCGCCGTCGGGAACCTGCTGGGCGTCACGGCTCTGCGGGCCCACGCCCCGGCCGGCGCGGCCGAAGCGTGAGCCACCGAGCCCGGCCCGCTGCTGGCGGGCCGCGCCGAAACCACCGGAGCTGTTCTGCTCCTCACCCGGCGCACCCGTGGCGGGCCAGGCACTCTCTTCCTCGGTGCCGTCACGCATGTCGTTGTCCCACGCGCCGTCGGACGCCGGGCCGCGGGCGGCCCGGCGTCGTCCCCGGCGGGACGAGGAATCAGACGGACCAGAATCTCCGGCCATGCTCATACCTCGAGGAGCTCAGTCTCCTTGTGCCGGAGCAGCTCATCGATCGAGTCCACGTGGGACTTGGTCGACTGCTCCAGCTCCTTCTCGGCGCGGGCACCCTCGTCCTCGCCGATCTCGCCGTCCTTCACCGCGCGGTCCAGGGTCTCCTTGGCCTTGCGGCGGACGCTGCGGACCGAGACCCGCGCGTCTTCCGCCTTGTTACGGGCCAGCTTGATGTACTCCTTGCGGCGCTCCTCGGTCAGCACCGGCAGGTTGACCCGGATGATGTTGCCGTCGTTGCTCGGGTTGACGCCGAGATTCGAGGCGCGCAGGGCCTTCTCGATGTCGGCCAGGGAACCGCGGTCGTACGGCTGGATCAGGATCGTGCGGGCTTCCGGCACGGTGAACGACGCGAGCTGCTGGAGCGGGGTCGGCGCACCGTAGTAATCGACCACGACCTTGCTGAACAGACCGGGGTTGGCCCGGCCCGTGCGGATGGCGCCGAAGTCTTCCTTGGCGACCTCGACCGCCTTGTCCATCTTCTCCTCGGCCTCGAGGAGGGTGTCGTCGATCACTGTCGCTCCTTCATCGCTACATCACCAGCGCTGCTCATCAGAGAGCCGAACCAACCGTTGTGCTCCGGCGCCGCTGCCGTCAACCTTGCCAAGAGGTACCCGAACCGTCTCGTCGTGTGCCGTCTCAGCCGGCGGTGACGAGCGTCCCGATTCTCTCACCCCGCACGGCAGCCGCCACGTTCCCTTCGCCCTCCATGCCGAAGACCACCATGGGCAGCTTGTTGTCCATGCAGAGGCTGAAGGCCGTGGCGTCGACGACCTTGAGCTGACGGGTCAGCGCGTCCGAGTAGGTCACCTCGTCGAGCTTGCTCGCCGTCGGGTCCTTGCGGGGGTCTGCGGTGTACACGCCGTCCACCCCGTTCTTGCTCATCAGCACCGCGTGCGCCTTGATCTCCAGCGCACGCTGGGCGGCGGCGGTGTCGGTGGAGAAGTACGGCGCACCGAGCCCGGCGCCGAAGATCACCACACGGCCCTTCTCCAGGTGCCGGATCGCCTTGCGCGGGATGTACGGCTCGGCCACCTGGCCCATCGTGATCGCCGTCTGCACCCGGGTGTCGATCCCCTGCTTCTCCAGGAAGTCTTGCAGTGCAAGGCAGTTCAGCACGGTACCGAGCATGCCCATGTAGTCGGCACGCCCACGGTCCATGCCGCGCTGGGAGAGCTCGGCCCCCCGCAGGAAGTTGCCACCGCCGATGACGATGGCGATCTGGATGCCCTCTTTGGACACCCCGGCGATCTGCGCGGCGAGCTGGGCGACCACATCCGGGTCGACGCCGAGCTGGCCGTTGCCGAAGACCTCACCCGAGAGCTTCAGCAGCACGCGCCGGTAGGACCCTCCAGCGATCGGGGACTCTGTCATCCAGCTGTACCTCCTGGTTCGTGGCACCCGGTCGGACGGGTGTCGGGGGGCAGTCTGCCGTATCCGGCGGTGAAGCCGGACCACGGCCAGAAAAAAGCCGGTGAGAGGCTCGTGGCGCCTCTCACCGGCTTGTCACCGACCTCTCCTGCGGAGGTGGTCGGGTCGTACTACCGGCTGAAGTCGATCAGCAGCCGGCTCGAATCAGACGCCCACCCGGAAGCGGTAGAACCCGACGGGGGTGATGCCGGCGCCGTCGAGCACCTTCTGCACGGTGGTGCCCTGGTCCTTGGCGAACTTCTGCTCGACGAGCACGTTCTCCTTGAAGAAGCCGCTCACGCGACCCTCCACGATCTTCGGCAGGGCGCCTTCCGGCTTGCCCTCCTCGCGGGCCGTGGCCTCGGCGATGCGGCGCTCGTTCTCCACCACGTCGGCCGGAACCTGGTCGCGGGTCAGGTACTGCGGCGGCAGGGCGGCGATGTGCAGGGCCACGTCACGCACGACGTCGCTCTCACCGCTGGCGCCGAACAGCACGCCCACCTGCGGCGGCAGGTCGGGGCTGGTGCGGTGCAGGTAGGAGGCGACGAACGGGGCCTCGAGACGGGCGACGGCCCGCAGCTCGATCTTCTCGCCGATGCTGGCGTTGCCGTCGTCGATCAGGGCCTGGACGGTGCGGCCGTCGGCCAGCTCGCTCTTCAGCAGGCTGTCGACGTCGGCGGCCTTGACGGCCACGGCCTGGTCCAGAACCTGCTGGAGCAGGGCGCCGAACTTGTCGCCCTTGGAGACGAAGTCGGTCTCGCAGTCGAGCTCGACCAGCACGCCGACACCGGACTCGGTGTAGGCGGCCACGGCGCCCTGGGACGCGGTGCGGGACTCCCGCTTGGCCACGCCCTTCTGGCCCTTGACGCGCAGGTACTCGACGGCCTTCTCGTACGAGCCGTCGCTCTCGACCAGAGCGTTCTTGCAGTCCATCATTCCGGCGCCGGTCTGCTCACGCAGCTTCTTGACGTCGGCGGCGGTGTAGTTCGCCATTGCTGTGACTCCTGTTTTCAGTCGTCAGTGAGTAGGGGGTCGGGTGGCGGGTGCCGCCGCCGGGATCACCGGCGGCAGCACCCACGGACCGCGGATACCGCGATACCGAGGATCAGGCCTCGGTGGTCGCCGGCTCGGCGGCCGGAGCGGCCTCGGCGGCGGAGGTCTCGGCGGCCGTGCCCTCGGCAGCGGCGCCCTCGACGACCGGCGCGCTCTCGGCCTGGCCGGCCAGCAGCTCGCGCTCCCACTCCGGCAGCGGCTCGGCGGCGGCGGCCGGGGCCTCAGCGGCGGCGGCGGTGTTCTGGCCACCACCGTGACGGCTCATCAGGCCGTCGGCCACGGCGTCGGCGACCACGCGGGTCAGCAGCGTGACGGAGCGGATCGCGTCGTCGTTGCCCGGGATCTTGTAGTCGACCTCGTCCGGGTCACAGTTCGTGTCCAGGATGGCGACGATCGGGATGCCCAGCTTGCGGGCCTCGTCGACGGCCAGGTGCTCCTTCTTGGTGTCCACGATCCAGACCGCGCTCGGGACGCGGGCCATGTCGCGGATACCGCCGAGGGTGCGCTCCAGCTTGTCCTTCTCACGACGGAGGACGAGGAGTTCCTTCTTGGTCATGCCGCTCTTGGCCACGTCGTCGAAGTCGATGACCTCAAGCTCCTTGAGGCGCTGGAGACGCTTGTGGACCGTCTGGAAGTTCGTGAGCATGCCGCCCAGCCAGCGCTGGTTGACGTAGGGCATGCCGACGCGCGTGGCCTGCTCGGCGATCGGCTCCTGCGCCTGCTTCTTGGTGCCCACGAAAAGGATGCTGCCGCCGTGCGCGACGGTCTCCTTGACGAAGTCGTAGGCGTTGTCGATGAACGACAGCGACTGCTGGAGGTCGATGATGTAGATGCCGTTGCGCTCCGTGAGGATGAAGCGCTTCATCTTCGGGTTCCAGCGACGGGTCTGGTGCCCGAAGTGCACACCGCTGCCGAGCAGCTGGCGCATCGTAACGACGGCCATGTCAGTTCTCCTTGGCGCGCGCCACCAGTGGGTGGGCGCAGTTCTCTCGGTTAAATCACGACACCGGTTGGTATCGCGCCTGGTGCCCGCGACGCCCCGAGACCCTTCCGCCGACCGGTGTTCCAGTCGTCGGGATCAGGACCGAGTGAGACGCCGCACCGCCCAGTGGGCGAACCGCATGCGGACACGCGAAGTCGACCGGCACATGCCAGCCGCAGGGGAAGTCTACCCGCATTCCAGGATGCGGGATGACGACGGCCTGTTAACCACCCGGGTCACGCGGACATTCCCCGCGATTATGGACGACCACGATGGTGGACGACGAAGCGGCCGGTCAGGCGCGGTCGTACTCGGTGACGATCCGGTAGTCCTTGGCCGGGCCGTCCACCTTCATGTCGACCGTGAGCCCGCCCCGCCCGTCCATGCGGTATGTGCCGCGGTACTGGTCGGCGCGGCAGTCATGGACGTCGGCGGCGCTCCAGCCGGCAGCTCCGGCCGGTGCGGTGGGTGTGGCCGGCTGCTCGGGCTGCTCGGGCTGCTCGGGCTGCTCGGGCTGCTCGGGCTGCTCGGGCTGCTCGGGCTGCCCTGGCTGCCCTGGCTGCCCTGGCTGCCCTGGCTGCCCTGGCTGCCCTGGCTGC